>NZ_JAHDIG010000029.1:0-27549 GCF_020630935.1 Bernardetia sp. | reverse complement strand
ATGATGTGAGTAAAAAGTCATATATTTCAAATATTGTTGCTTTTTTTTCCTACATTATCTTGTTTATCTATACAGATAATGCACCTCCACTTCAGAGTATATCAGAAACTGGAATGTTTATTTTTGGAGTAATGAATTTAGTTAGTATTGGCTTGATGGTATTGGTTATTACAGGTTATTTCAATTATACGGCAAAAGAATCAGCTAAGAAATATATAGCTGTAAACACAGAACTTTCTCAACAAACAGAAGAATTAAAGACACAATCTGAAAAACTTAAAAAAGCTAACACACATACTAATGATAGTTTGAAGTATGCACTACGTATTCAAGAAGCTATGCTGCCTTCTTCCAAAGAGCTTTCTAAGATTTTGGGAGCAGATGATTATATGGTTTATTATAGCCCTAAGGATATTATTTCTGGTGATTTTTTTTGGTGTAAAGAAGTAAAAGGCGAAAAAATAATAGTTGTGGGAGACTGCACAGGACACGGAGTTCCAGGGGCAATGCTTACTATGATAGGCGAAAGTCTTTTAAATAATATTGTAGAAAAAGGAATTACGCAACCTTCGCTTATGTTAGATGCCTTACAAGATTATTTTTCAAATTTGTTTATCAGTAGAAATGATGTAAGAGATGGAATGGATATTTCTATTTGTACGATTGACACAGAAAGTAATCAACTCTTTTTTGCAGGAGCTAGAAATCCATTAGTTTATATTCAAGAGGATGAAATGAAGATGATAAAAGGAGACAGAATGAGTATCGGACAGACCTTTACTCGCAAGTTTAGAGCTAGAGACTTTACTCATCACAAGATAGACATTTCAATTCCAACAACATTTTATATGTATTCTGATGGTTATCAAGACCAGTTTGGAGGCAAAGACAAAAGAAAATTTTATAGTAAAAACCTAAGAAAGTTACTATTGGAACTACACCAAGAACCAATGAAAAAACAACGCTTGCAGCTAAAAAGAACCTTGTTCAGATGGAGAGGGTTAAATAAACAAACTGACGATGTTACAGTATTTGGTTTTAGAACAGACCCTAACAAACTGATAAAAAATAAAAAAACATTAGAAGAGCAAGTGATGGAAAATGAATATTTTAAAGATGAAAAAATAGATGAAGAAATTTTCCAAAAACAACTAGAAATTGATAAACAAAACCTCATAGAAAAGGAAAGGAAGTAATGCATATAAAATTTTTTGAAGATAAATATTTTTATAGCTAAAGGAAATTACGTAAATTTAGCTTACAATAATCCTATACTAAAAACGTATTAATTTTCTTGCAAGTTTATGCACTTTTCCTCCCTTCAAAAAAAGGATAGTAGATTGTTTTTTTCTGCTACTCATACTACTTTAGCATTACTTTTTTTTATAGTTCAACTTACAATTTTAACCTGTTTTTCAGCGTCTGCTACCTATGCTCAAAGTGTTCGTTTTACACCTATTACAACAGCAGAAGGACTCTCTCAAAATACTATTACAGCACTTATTCAAGACAGACAAGGTTTTCTTTGGATTGGAACGCAAGATGGACTAAACCGTTACGATGGCTATTCTTTTGTAGATTACAAACACCTTCCTAATGATTCTACTTCGCTTGTTGATAACTTTATTACAGCTCTCTGCGAAGACAAACAAGGTAATATTTGGATAGGAACAGAAAAGGGAATTAGTAAATGGATAAGAGACGAAAATATCTTCGAACAAATTTCATTTCAAGAGACTGGTGCTATTCCACACAAAAACATAACAAGCATATTTAAAGATAAAAAAGATAATGTTTGGGTGGGAAGCCAGCAAGGAATAAGTTTTTACACAGAAAATAAAGCAGAGTGGATACACTTTGCTGCCAACAATCAAAAACTGTCTATGCTTAAAGATTTGGCAGTTTCTACCATCACACAAGATGAAAAAGGAAATATTTGGGTAGGCTCAGATTCTCTAGGGTTATACAAAATCACTTTAGCTCAAACTAATGAGCAAGTAAAGTATTTTGATTTGCAAAGTGGATTGTTAGACACACATATTACTGCTCTTGCGCCTGATGCAACATCTAATGTACTTTGGGTTGGAACAAAGGAAGGTTTGCAAGCTCTTCATTTAGACCAACTGAGTAACCAAGCTGAAGAAAAAAGTGATAAGCTCTTTACCTCTTTCAAACACAAAGCAGACAGTGAAAATTCTTTGAGTGGAAATCATATTACTGGGCTTTTGGTAGATGATAGTGGTGATTTATGGGTTGGAACAGCTTTACAAGGACTCAACAAACACCTTAGTTCGAAAGCTGGTTTTATTCGTTATCAAAAAGATGTTTATAATCCATTTAGTTTGAGCGATAATGCTGGAATAAAAGTTCTTTTTCAAGATAAAACGGGTATTTTTTGGTTTGGAACAGCACAAGGAGGATTAAATAAATACGACCCAAAGAAAGTAAAATTTAGGTTGTATCGCTCTGTAAATGATATTCGTAAAAATGGTATTCAAGACAGTAATATTACTTGTTTTTATAAAGATGAGGAAGGAAGAACATGGGTAGGTACAAAAAAAGCAGGTGTTTTTAGGTACAATCCAAGTATTGCAAATGGTTGGTTTACACAATATTCTAATTACTCCCACGGAATGCCAAGCGACGACATTACAGGCATTGTAAAAGACTTGTATGGAACAATGTGGTGTAGCACTAGAGACAGAGGGGTAGGGCGTTTTTCTTATAAAAATGGAAATCTGACAATAGTTAAGTACAAAAAACATTGGGAAGGATTACCTTCTAGCAGAATATCAAGAATTTTTACAGATAAAAAGGGCGAGATTTGGGTACTGACTTTTGAAGGCGACTTATGTAAATACAACCGTGCTTTAAATGACTTTGAAGTGAAAGTAGAAGGAGAGCCAAATCTATCTGATAATGAAATTATGCTCTCTGCAAAATCTACAAATAAAAATACAATTTGGGTAGGAACACCTACTGGTGCATATCTTTATGATGTAGCTACTGAAAAAATTGTTTTAGATAAACGTCAAGATTTAAAAGTTTGGGTAAGTTCTATCGAAGAAGTCGGAGATTCTAGTGTTTGGTTTAGTTCTAGCAAAGGACTGATTCAGTTTTTTCCTAAAAATGATTCCTTGTCTTATTTTTCAAGAAAAGATGGTTTACCTACGGATATGATTTATTCTGTCATTTTAGGAGAAGATGATAATCTTTGGCTTTCTACTAATAAAGGAATTTCTCGTTTCGATTTGAAGACAGAAAGAGCTAAATCGTATGATGAAAGCAATGGGTTACAAGGGCAAGATTTTTTGGCTGGTTCATATTATGAAAGTGAAAAAGGAGAGATATTTTTTGGGGGAAAAGATGGGTACAATGCTTTTTTTCCGTCAGAGATAAAAGAAGACCCTGTTGCGCCTCAGCTTGTCTTTACAGAAATAGAAATATTTTCTAAGTCGCTTCCTTTCGTAGATTTTATCACAAAAGTAGAAAATCCTTTAGATAGCCATATTCTGACAGCTGATACTCTTATCTTAGATTATGAGAAAACAGGTTTTTCTCTTGAGTTTGCTGCGCTTCATTTTTCAGACCCTAAAAAAAATACGTATGCCTATAAAATGGAAGGCTTAGACGATGAATGGACGTATGTAAACTCGGGGCGTAGGTTTGTAAACTATCCTACTTTGCCGTATGGAAATTATGTCTTTCGTGTAAAGGCTGCTAATGCCGATGAAGTTTGGAATGAGGAAGGAATTGCTCTTTATATCAATGTTTCTACACCTGTTTGGGAACGTTTGTGGTTTAGAGTTTTGGGTGTTTTTATGATTGTGGGCATTGTTTCTACTTTATTTATTGCTAGAATAAGAAGAAGTAAAAATCAGCAGGCTTTGCTAGAACTTCAAGTAAAAGAACGCACAAAAGAGCTTCAAGAGAAAAATGAAAAAATGACAGATAGTTTGCGCTATGCAGAAACCATACAAAAAGCTATCTTACCAACAGAAGCCGAATTAAAAGAGCATTTGCCAGAAGTTTTTACAGTGTATAAACCTTTAGACATTGTTTCTGGAGATTTTTATTGGTTCAAACATTTGGGCGATATTGTGTATGTGGCTGTGGCAGATTGTACAGGACATGGCGTTCCAGGGGCATTTATGTCTATGATAGGCAGCTCCCTTTTGAGTGATATGGTGCAGCAAAACAGAAGTTTGAAACCTTGTGAAACCTTAGAACTTTTAAATGAAAAAATCAGAACCTCACTTTCCCAACAAGACAATCGCAATAGTGATGGAATGGATGTTTGTTTTTGTAAGATAAATCTTAATACACATAAAGTTTGGTTTTCTGGTGCAAAACGTCCGTTATACATTACTAAAAAGGATGGACTATTTAAAGAGATAAAAGGCGATAGAAAATCAATAGGAGGTAGAAAAAGAGAGAAAGAAAAAGAGTTTACCACTACCGAAATTCAGCTTGAAAGTGGTGATATGATTTATCTTACTTCTGATGGTTATGCAGACCAACCCAATGTAGAAGGTAAAAAAATAGGAAGTTTGAAGTTACAAGAACTATTGAAAAATATTGCCTCTTTGCCTGCCCAAAAGCAAAAACAAGAACTTACCGATTTGCTTCACGTCCATCAAGGCAGTATGAAACAGCGTGATGATATTGCCATCATGGGAGTAAGAGTATAAAAATCATTAGAGTACTGAACATCAATAGATATTTGCTCTTCTGTGAGCCACAGAACAGGGAAAAGTACTGTTCAAACAACTTTTTATCTCCTGTCCAGTACTCTAAAAAATCATAACTCTTATTTAAGTAGTCGGACACAAATAATTTACATTTAATGTAAGACAACTTTACCCCTGCTCTGTGACACACAGAGCAGTATTTTTACAATAAAGAACAGTACAAACTAAATATGTCCGAGTACTTATCAATACTTAGAGCTAATAATTTGGCGAAGATGTTATCCAATTGGTTAGCTCTTCTTCTATTTTTTTTACTAGTTCTAGGTCTGTTTTAGCAATAGTAATAAAAAACTCTTTTCCTTCTATCACGCCTGTGATTTCTAAAATATTTTCCAATTTTAGTTTGAAAGCATCTTTTGCAAGAGGAGAAAACGAAGAGAAATTTTGAATTTCTAAATAGCCATAGTTTTCTAATTGATGTAATAATTTGCTATTTATTTTTTTTGGTAAGGTATAACAATTTCTTACAAACCTTCTACAATTTTTGATTTGTCTGATTTCAAAATAATTATTCATTGAAATAACACAGCTAATTTTTTTGACAAAATAATTATTAATGTGAAATAGAAGAGACTACAATTTTATCAAACTCACTATTATCTTTAGCTCTACAAATATGATTTTGTGTTCTGAAGACCGAAGGATGTAGAGATAGTTTTTTATAAGCCTCTTCATCTAAAGTTATAAATTTTTCTGTAATTGCAGTATTATAAACTAAGTTCATCATTCCTGCAACTCCACCAGAGGCTAAAAAGGAAATAGGTATTGCCGAATTGCTATAATATGCCAAATAACTATTCGATTCATAACCACTAACCACTTTTACTTCTAATTTTTGCTTGCTTTCTAATGCCTCAATCTCCCAAAAACCCCATCCAAATGCATTCACTACTGCCGTAATTCCATGTACCCAATCTTCTTTGCTCTGAATCATTGGCTTTATCATCGCATTCCATTCGGTGGATTGCATAATGCCTCCAAAAGTGTTGTAAGCACACACATGTCCTGCCTCTGTGAGCAATTCGGCTGCTAATGGAAGACCATCACTACCCATTTTTTCTTCAAAAAGATGCAACAATTTATATGATATAAGACAATAATAATTAGCATACATACGTGTCAGTAATACACCAAAAGCATCTATCAAACCCGTTTGAGAATCACCTTGTAAATCCATATTGGTTAGGGCTTGGCGTATGGCATCATAATCAACAGTTGTATCAGCAGGTTGTTGAAGTTGGTAGGTTTGATATTTTCCTTCTTGTGGTGAAGGAGTCAAACTACTAGAGTTATTGTTGTCGTCTTTTCTTTTAAAAACATCGAAAGTACTTGTTGTAGCACCTTGTGAGATACAGTCTTTTTGGTTTGCTGTTAGTGTTCCTAAATCTAATCCAAAAATAGCTTCTGTTGCGCCTGCTATGTAACCAGCAGCAAAAAAAGCCACACCTTTTTTATTTTTTTCACGAAGACCAAATTTAGATTTCCAGCCGATGCCGTAGTGTTCAGAAGGAGATTCTACTTTTCCTCCGTCTTTAGTGAGAAATTTTAGGTCAATAATTCCAAAGCCACAAAAACGAAAATAGTCTTGACAAATATATTTTTTATCTTCTATAGATAGGTTTTGGTTTTCTTCTTGAGCAAAAAAATCAGAAAACTGTGTATGTACGATTTCCTGTGCGCTCTCTAAAAGAACTGGATAAATATTGAGATATGAGTTAGTATCCTCAATGACAGCTTGTAGATAAACATTATAATGATGACAATGAAAAATCATAGGTTCGCCAGCAGCGATATAAGCATTTCTATTATAGTGATAGTTTCCTCGCAAAAGTTGAGAAGTCTGTTGCATAAGTAATACGATTAGGAAAAGGGAAAAGAGGGAATAATTTTAGGCTAGAAAATCACAGAATACTATTTCAGAGGATTATCTATATCATTTGATGTATCAGTATCGTTATCTAAATTGTTTTTTTCTTCCTCAATAACATAGTTAGTATCTACTGATGGGTTTGTTGTTATCAAGGTCTCTTCATTCGTTTCGGATATTTTTAGGTCTTTGTTTTTATCAGCGAGAGGAAAAAAATCACTTGATAGCTTTATTTTATACGCATCAAAAAGAGCTTCCGATATTTTTTCTAACAAATTGGGAGAAAGTTCGCTATCATCCTTTATGGTATGAAAAAAGAAACCTTCTTTTTTAAATTCTGGTAGTAGTTTGAATAAAATACGTTGCCAAGCAAAGGGACTCGCATTGTTATTTATCCAAGATTTTATGACTGCTACTTCTTGCATAAATTAGTCTAGTTAAAATGATTTTGAATACTAAGGATTATACTTCACAAATCTCAATAAAGGGGTAAGAAATAAGTGTAGGTGTCTGAGTTTTCCAACATAAATAAATGATTTTTGTTCTAAAAACCAAATATTGTTCTATGAAAAAGGGTTTTTATTCGTTCAATCTTGATTAAAAACAATACTATCTTTCTGTTGTGATATGTTTTTACTAGCTGATTCCTTTTTGTAAGATGAATTTGAACTTTAACAATTAATTTCTTTGTAATTGCTAAACAAAAGACTTAAATTTCTGACACAAACACTAAGACAAAAAACATAACCCAAGAAGAAAACGATGTCAAAATTGAAAGAATCAGTAACCTTTGAAGTAGAAGGTGGAGCAAAATTGAGAGGTGAAATTACGCCACAAGGAGCAAAAAACGAAGCACTACAAATTCTTTGTGCTGTTTTGCTGACAGCAGAACCTGTTATAGTAAACAATATTCCTCTTATTCGTGATGTCCTCAAACTGATTGACCTTTTAGGACATTTGGGAGTGAAAACAGAAAAACTAAGCGACCACTCTTATAAATTTGAGGCTAAAGATGTAGATTTAGATTTTTTGTATAGTCCAGATTTTATCAAGCAAGGTGGTGCATTGCGTGGTTCGGTTATGATTATGGGACCTTTGCTGGCTCGTTTTGGAAAGTGTCGCTTAGGACAACCAGGAGGAGACAAAATTGGTAGAAGAAGATTAGACACACATTTTAGAGGATTTGAAGAACTTGGCGCACGTTTTAATTATGACTCTGATAATAAATATTACAACGTTGATGCAACAAATCTAAAAGGAAAGTATATCTTATTAGAGGAAGCCTCTGTAACAGGAACAGCCAATATTGTGATGGCAGCCGTGCTTGCTCAAGGAACAACAACGCTTTACAATGCAGCTTGTGAACCTTATATTCAGCAGCTGTGTGAGATGCTTTGCCGAATGGGAGCAAAAATAGAAGGAATAGGTTCAAACCTACTGACCATTGAGGGAGTAGAAAAACTAGGAGGGACAGAACACACAATGCTTCCAGATATGATAGAGATTGGAAGTTTTATCGGTTTGGCAGCGATGACAGCTTCTGAAATTCGTATTAAAAATGCTCGTATAGATAAGCTAGGATGTATTCCAAATACCTTTAAAAAATTAGGTATTCAGATGGTCTTCGAAGACGATGATATTATTATTCCTGCACAAGAGCATTATCATGTAGATTCTTTCATCGATGGTTCTATCTTGACAATAGCTGATGCACCTTGGCCAGGCTTTACACCAGATTTGATTTCGATTGTATTAGTAGTAGCAACGCAAGCACACGGAACACTCATGATTCACCAAAAAATGTTTGAAAGTCGTTTGTTTTTTGTAGATAAACTAATTGATATGGGCGCAAAAATTATTTTGTGCGACCCACATCGTGCTACTGTTTTAGGATTGGGAAGGCAGCAAGATTTGAGGGGAATTCCGATGACTTCTCCAGATATTCGTGCAGGTGTTTCGCTTTTATTAGCAGCACTTTCGGCACAAGGAAAAAGTGTTATCCACAGCGCAGAACAAATTGATAGAGGCTATCAGTTTATTGATAAACGTCTGAATGCTCTGGGTGCAAAAATTAAGCGTATTGAGGAATGAATAGATAAGACTTGAAAAAATATAAAAAAACAGTTTACTGCAAGGTCAAACTGTTTTTTTAGTTGTCAATTTCTATATTTTTTTGAAGAAAATATCCATAAGAGTGAAACCAATAATTTCACTTTCACTATTTCTAACAAACTCAATCGGACTAATAGAGATTTCTAATACATCTTTTGTGAGTGAACCTAGTTCTTCTTTCCAAGCTCCATTTCTGTAGTAAAACAGTAGTTTTTTATCTTCAAATACTATTTTTTTACTGATTTGAAATTTACTACTAAAATACTCTCCTTCAAATTCTTTTAGTTCTTCTGATGAATGCTCATAAGGTTGAAATTTATTAAACACCCAAGGCTTTTCATTTTCAAAATCATCATACGTATATAGATTATTATCTAAGTCAAATTCAAGGATAGCATCTCCATCTTCTCCAAATAAAAATTTATGATTTCCTACAGGAATGAGTGGTGCAATTTCATCTCCATCTAGTGTCAAAACTTTCAACTTATCATCCATCAACTTTACAGCATTTGCTTTTCTGTCTTCGTCGTTGTAGTAAAACAAGTAGTTTCCTTCATACTTCTTTAGTTCGTCTTTGCTAAGTTTTATCTTCTTATAATATTTTGATAGTTGAATTTCAGTTTTTTTACTAGGAACATATAAATCTACAAACTGAAAAAAACGCTCTCTAAAGTCCCAATCAAATGTATTTTGGGTAGTAAAAAAGGCAATATCTAGTGCTGGAAAATAAAGGTACTTAGAAACAAAGCCACTCGTAATCATTCCATCGAAGCCATTAGCTTCCCAACTGTTATGCGTTTCAAATTCAACCCCTAATCCGTAATTAATGGCTGTCCCATCGTTGAGCTTTGCTTTAGTATGCATTTTTTTCCATAATGAAGGCGTACCGATAATTGATTTTCTTAGATTTTGATGCCATTTAAATATATCTCTCGGTGTAGTAAGTATTTGCCCATCACCTACATAAAACAAAGAGTACTGATGTGTTTTGTAAAATTCTCCTTCATCTTCTGTATATCCGATGGCTCTGTTTTTTATCGTATTGTATGTTGAAGTATTCACAACCGTATTTTTCATTTCAAGAGGGTTAAAAATAGCTTCTTGCAAATATTCACTATATGATTTTCCAGATATTTTCTCTATGATAGAAGCAAGTAAAATGTAGTTGATATTAGAGTAGTAAAAATATTCTCCAGGAGTAAAATAAAGCTCATCAATTTTCGTAGCAATATTTAGAAGTTGAGATTGTGTTATCAAATCTCTAAAAGTAATATCAATTACTCCCAAATAAGGGTCAATTTCTTTGATTCCACTCGTCTGATTCAGCAAATGTTCGATAGTAGGGTCTCCTTTTTTGTATCTAGGAAAGTTATCTATGTGTTTGTAAACTGGGTCTTTGATGGATAGCTTTTTTTCTTCTTCTAAAAGCAAAATAGCTGCTGCCGTAAACTGTTTGGCAATAGAACCAATATCAAAAACAGTTTTTTCCGTAATGGGAATATCATAATCAAGGTTTGCATTTCCATACTGCCTTTCTAAAATAATGCTATCTCCTTTAAAAACAGCTATCGAAAAACCAGCTTCATTTTCATTTACTTCATATAATTTATTTATTTCAGCTTTTATATTTTTTTTGTTTTGGGCTGCTATAAGATTAGGGAATAGATAAATGAGAATAAAAAATATGAATTTGATGTTGTCCATAAAATGATGAAGGTAAGTTAGATTTTAGTTGAGTAAATAGAGCTTCTAAAATACATAAAAATATAATTCTACATACGAATATACACGTCAAAGAACTTTTTAGTTGCTTGTATTGGTTAGTTTGAATATAGAAGTTAAAAAACATATTCAACTAAAAAAATAAAATTATGAATGCAGCTAAAGCCAAAAAACGAAGTAAATTCTTGTCGCTTCTTCTCCGACATCGTCCAGAGCTATTAGATTTGAAGTTAGAAGATGGAGGTTGGACAGATACACAAGCTCTTATAGAAAAAATCAATAATTATAAAAAAGGAGATATTCTTACTTTTCAAGAATTAGAATATATAGTATCAACCAACGACAAACAAAGGTTTGCCTTCAACACAGACAAAACAAAAATACGAGCCAACCAAGGACACTCTACAAATGTAGAAATGAACTACATATCCACAACTCCTCCCCCAGTATTATACCATGGAACAGCCACAAAAAATATAGATTCTATCTTGAAAAATGGAATTTTGAAAGGCAATAGGCAATATGTTCATCTTTCAGCCGATACAGAAACAGCCGAAAAAGTGGGTGCAAGACATGGAAAACCGTTTATTTTCAAAATTGAAACATTTAAAATGCAACAAGCAGGAGTAAAGTTTTATCAAGCTGAAAATGGTGTTTGGCTTACAGACTATGTTTCCAGCGAATTTTTAAAAAAATAATCCAATATAGCATAGTAAAAAAAGTGAAGTAATTTTTTTTGAATTGAAAGTCTAAAATCAATGTTTTTGTAGGTTTTGATAATTAAAATTTTCTTAAAAACTGTAATTCTTAGAGTAGGTGTGCAACATACTAGCACAAAATAGAATCTATCAGACCAAATTAATCAAGAATTTATTTTCACTCACTTAACTACAAGCTATGCAACTTGTCATTGAAAATCTTAATAAAACGTATGCTAATGGCGTACAGGCTCTCACAAATGTATCACTTACTATAAACAAAGGAATGTTTGGACTTCTTGGACCAAATGGAGCAGGAAAATCTTCTCTTATGCGAACTATCGCCACACTTCAAGAAGCTGATACAGGAACAATTACTTTCCAAAATGGAAAAAACACTATCAATGTTTTAGAAGAAAAAGATAAAGTTCGCTCCATAGTGGGATATTTACCACAAGAATTTGGTGTTTATCCGAAAGTAAGTGCAGAGGTTTTGTTAGACCACTTGGCAGTTTTGAAGGGAATCACCAATAGAACAGAAAGAAAGGAGGTTGTACATGCCCTGCTTCACAAAACCAACCTTTACGACAAGCGCAAGAAAAATTTGGGAGGATACAGTGGAGGAATGAAACAACGTTTCGGAATCGCACAAGCACTTCTTGCCAACCCAGAGCTTATCATAGTAGATGAACCCACAGCAGGACTAGACCCAGCCGAACGCAATCGTTTTCATAATCTTTTGAGCGAATTGGGAGAAAATACGATTGTTATTCTCTCTACACACATTGTAGAAGATGTAAAAGAACTTTGTACGGATATGGCAATTATCAATAAAGGTGAAGTATTACTACAAATTCATCCATTGGAAGCGATAAAACAGTTAGAAAATAAAGTGTGGAGAAAGCGAATTGAGAGAAATGAAGTGGAAGCCTATAAAAAACGAATGAATGTAATTTCAGACAGGATGAGTGCAGGAAAACCAGTAATCCACGTCTTTTCAGAATCACAACCAGAAGAAGGCTTCGAAACCGTAGAGGCAGATTTGGAAGATGTATATTTTAAATCAGTTAGCAGTCATCAGTTATCAGTAAGTCAGTAACGAGTTACCAGTTACCAGTATTTTTTGTTCTACTCACTTATCATTTACCATTTAATAAAAGATGTTACTAGAAGTTATCCGTTTCGAACTCAAATATAGGCTCAAACGTCCTGCTACCTATATTTATTTTGGTGTTTTATTTCTCCTTACCCTCCTTGCCATGACGAGCGATTTTGTTCAGATTGGAGGTGCAGCAGGGCAAGTAAAAATCAATGCTCCTGTTACACTTGCTAGAATGATTCTTATCATTACAGCATTTTTTAGTATGATTATTTCAGCTATTATGGGCGTAGGAGTGCTTCGTGATTTTGAACATAAAACCCATTCTATGCTTTTTACTACGCCTATTTCTAAGAAAGATTACTTGTTTGGGCGTTTTATTGGTTCATTTATCGTTCTAGTATTTGTTTTTAGTGGAGCATTTTTTGGAATGACATTAGGCTACATGAAAGCCTTTACAGAAGCTGGCGCAGAGAGGTTTTTAGACTTTAATTTTTGGCATTATTTACAGCCATTCTTACTATTTGGAGTAAGTAATCTTTTCATTATCGGTACGCTAATGTTTGCAGGAGGTGCATTAAGTAGAAAAATGCTTGTTGTTTATACGCAAGGAGTTCTACTTTTGGTTTTGTATATTGCTGCCTTACAGCTTTCTGATGCTCCAGAGTATAAAGATATTGTAGCTTGGCTAGACCCATTCGGTCTTTCGGCATTTGGGAGAGATATAGAATATTGGTCTATTGCTCAACAAAACTCACAGACTGTTCCACTTGCAGGTTTTGTATTGTATAATCGCTTGCTTTGGCTTGGAATTACATTCATAGGACTTTTTGTTCTCTACAAAGGATTTGCTTTCCGTGTCGTTCGTCAGAGTTTCCGTAAGCCAAAAGCAGAGAAAAAAGTAGCTGCCACTCCGATTGCACTTGTAGATTTGCCAAAAGTTAATCTAAATCTTGGTTTTGGTGCAACGCTTCAACACCTTTTAAAACTGACCGTTTTTTACTTCAAGACGCTTTTTAAAGAAGTTCCTTTTCTTGCCATTATCATTGCTGGAATGCTCATGACTCTTTCTGTTTCTTTGGATATGAATAGACTCTATGGTGCAAATTCTTTTCCAACTACTTATTCAGTAGCAGAAATGATTACAGGGCAGTTTTTCTTATTCTTCTTTATTATTGTAATTTTCTACACAGGTGAGCTGGTGTGGCGTGAGCGTCAGTATAAAATGGATTTGATTATTGATGCACTTCCTACAAAGACGTGGATAGGTATTGTAAGTAAATTCTTTGCCTTGATTCTTTCTTATTCTGTTTTGCTTGTGGCTTTGGTCTTTACAGGTGTTTTGATACAGACTTTTAAAGGCTACTACAACTATGAAATTCCACTTTATTTCAAAATGTTTTTTGGAGGTCTTTTGCCTACACTTATTATCTACACGCTTTTAGGTCTTTTTATTCAAGTAATGGTCAATAATAAATTTATTGGTTTTGCTACAATGATTGTTATTTTTATTGCTGATACGCTGCTTCAATATTTTGATGTAGAGCATCCACTTTTTCACTTCGGAGACGGAATCAGTCTTGGAACATACTCAGATATGAATACTTTTGGACACTATGTAAATCCGTTTTCTTGGATGAGTGCGTATTGGATTATGTTCTCAGTGGTGCTTTTGTTTTTAGCAATTTATTTCTCTGTTAGAGGAACAGAAAACAACATTCAAACTCGCTACAATATTGGAAAGTTGAGAGCAAATACTACTTGGACGGTGGGCTTTGTAATTGCTATTACGGCAGTTGTCTTTTTAGGTTCTTTTGCATTTTATAATACAAATATTCTAAACGAATATAAAAACTCTCACGACCAAGAACTTCAACAGGTAGCGTATGAACAAAGTCTAAAGCAATTTAAAGATGTAGAGTTACCAAAAATTACGGCTGCTAATCTCAAAGTTGATATTTATCCCAAGGAAAGAGATATTACCGTAGAAGGTTATTTTACACTCAAAAACAAAACAGACAAGCCTATCAAAGATATTCATATCCAAAAAGGAGATAGAGGAAGTATCAGAACAGAATACTTGAAATTTTCAAAAGAAGTAGGCTTGAAGGACAAGTTTGAGGAATTTAACTATGAAATCTACACACTTGCTAAACCGTTGCAACCGAATGAAACTATAAATCTAAATTTCAAAATGGTTTTGGAAACAAAAGGTTTTGTAACTCGTGGTAGCAATACACAAGTTGTAGAAAATGGAACATTTATCAATAATACATCTTTTCCGTCTTTAGGCTATAATGAAGGGTATGAAATTTCAGATGATGACAAGCGTAAAGAACATAAATTACCAGAAAAAGAACGTATGCCAGCTCGTGAGGAAGAAAAATTCCATTCGCACAACCTTTTTGGAAATGATGCTGACATGATAGATTTTGAAATCGTGATGAGTACGTCGCCAGACCAAATTGCCATTGCCCCTGGATATTTGCAAAAAGAGTGGACAGAAAATGACAGACATTATTTCCATTACAAAATGGATGCTCCGATGGCAAATTTCTATGCCATGCTTTCTGGAAGATATGAAGTAATGAGAGACAAATGGCTTTCTAAGGCTGATTCTACTGGGAAACAGAAAGAGGTTGCTCTTGAGATTTATTATCACCAAGACCATACAGCCAACTTAGATAGAATGATGAACGGAATGAAAGATGCTCTATCTTATTTTTCTGAAAACTTTGGAGAATATCAGCATCGTCAACTTCGTATTATTGAGTTTCCTCGTTACCAAACGTTTGCACAATCATTTGCCAACACTGTCCCATATTCAGAAGCCATTGGTTTTATGCTAAAGATGGAAAAAGATGATGTGGATATGAACTATTACGTTACGGCACACGAAACGGCACACCAGTGGTGGGGACACCAAGTGACAGAAGCTCCAGTGCAGGGAAGTACGATGCTTTCAGAAACGCTTTCTCAGTATTCTGCTCTTATGGTAATGAAAAATAAATATCCAAAAGAGCTAGTTCAGAAATTTTTGAAATATGAATTAGACAGATATTTGAGAGGACGAAACAGAGAACGTAAAAAAGAATTGCCTCTTGACCTTGTAGAAGGGCAACAGTATATTCATTATCGTAAAGGTTCTTTGATTATGTATGCTTTGCAAGACTATATTGGAGAAGACAAAATCAATTTGGCTCTTAGAAATTATCTCAACAAATGGAAATTCTCTGAAGGAGATTATCCAACAACAACAGATTTGACAAATGAGATAAAAGCTGTTACACCAGATTCTTTGCAATATTTGATTACAGATTTGGTAGAAACTATCACTTTCTATGAAAATAAAACTGAAAAAGCCACTTATAAAGAACTTGAAAACGATATGTATGAAGTTACTTTAGAGCTTTCTAGTAATAAAACAGTCGCAGATTCATTAGGAACAGAAACAGAATTACCTTTAACAGAATGGGTGGATATTGGAGTATATGGAGAAAAACCAGAAGAAGCCGATGCAGATGGCTACTCATTTGCACCTCTTTTGTATCTTGAAAAACATCAGATTACAAAGGAAAAAACTACCATTACAGTAAAAGTTAAAGGCAAACCTGCAAAAGCTGGCATTGACCCCCTCAACAAACTCATTGACCGTCATCCAGATGATAATGTCGTGAAGGTAGAGAAAGAGTAGTTTTTATCACACAAACACAAAACCACTTTTTAGAATATTCTAAAAAGTGGTTTTTATTTTTTGCGAGAAAAATAAACTCTTAGCAAAGCTCTTCAAAAACAGCTTTCAAGTGTTCAGAGATAGCTTCTGCCGAACGCCCTTCAATGTGATGACGCTCTACAAAATGAATTACTTCGCCATTTTTGAAAAGTGCAATCGATGGAGAAGATGGTGGGTAAGGCATTGCAAGTTCACGCACTTTTTCCACAGCTTCTTTATCTACACCTGCAAAAACAGTTGCTAGTTGAGTAGGTTTTTTGTTCGTCTTTTCTAAAGCCATACGAACTCCAGGGCGAGCTGCTCCAGCAGCACAACCACAAACAGAGTTGATAACCATAAGCGTAGTTCCTGCTTCTGAAAGTACAGTTTCTACTTGCTCTGGTGTAGTTACGTCTTTAAAACCTATATTTACGAGTTCGCCTTTCATTGGCGTTGTCAAATGTTCTGGATACATAGTTTTTGAATTGGTAATTTTATAATATAAACTGGTTAAAACCCTAAGGAGCTTCAAGACCCTTAGGGTTTAGTATTATCTTACATAAAGCCAAGCTGCAAACGAGCAGCTTCTGACATCATTTCAGTTTCGTAAGGAGGGTCAAAGGTAAGTTCTACATTTACCTCATCTACTCCTACTACGGCTTTTACTTTTTCTTCTACTTCTGCTGGAATTTGCTCTGCTGACGGACAGTTGGGCGAAGTTAGGGTCATCAAAATATGAACGCTTGCTTTGTTGGGTACAAGCTCCACCGTATTGATTTCATAAATCAGTCCCAACTCATAAATATCGACAGGAATTTCAGGGTCATAAATAGTTTGAATAGCATTAATGACTCTATCTCGTGTCGAAACAGCAGGAGTAGTATTTGTATTTTCTGTATTTTCCATTGTGTAATAAGTCTAATAGAAGTTACGTAGAATTGAATTTTCAATTGACTTCGTCGTCTTCCAGTTCGTAATTAGCTACGCTGATTACTTCGTAATTTACTAATTCGTAATTGAATAATTTAAACTGCTTGATAAGCAAGTGCATAAATTTTCATTTGTTTTACCATAGAAGCCAGTCCGTTCGAACGGTTCATTGATAAGAGCTGACCAAGTCCAATTTTATCAATAAAGTAAAGGTCAGACGAAGTGATTTCTTTTGCTGGTTGTTCTGACAAAACACGCATCAAAAGACTTACCAAACCTTTGACAAGCGTAGAATCACTGTCTGCAAAGTATTTTATCTGTGTTTCTCCATTTTTTTCTGACTTTTGGGCAGTAAGCCATACCTTCGACTGACAGCCTTTGATTAAATTCTCATCTTTATAATCTTCTTTTGGTAGGTTTTCTAATTTTTTTCCTAATTCTATAATATAACCGTATTGGTCGTTTTTGTTATCAAAAAGTGCAAATTCTTCTATAATTTCGTCTTGAATTTGATTGATAGTCATAATTAGTTTTTCTTTTAGTGTTGTATTAATTGTACCTACAAAGATAGTGAATTTAGAAGTTATTTATGTAGTCTAGGAGGCTGATGTACAGAAAACAACTATAATAAGGTGTATCACATCCATTTGTAAAGTAAATATTTTTTCCTTTTTTTGTAACAAAAAATAACGTGTAAGAAGACTTGGAGAATTAGATAGGACATAAAAGTTATTGGTGTCGCTACGCTAAAACACCAGCAATGGTATTTTTTCCCTGTTCATGTCCAGTACTCTATTGGAGAATATCTTTTAAGTCTTTTTTATTTTAATATGATTTTCAGTAAGCTATGAAATTAAAAGTAAAATTAATTTTTCTTTCCTTATTTCTAATTGTTTCATTTTCTTCCTGTGGTTCTTTGTTTGGTAAGAAAAAAGACCCTTCTGATAACACAGCAAAGGCTGGAGAATATTCTGAAACAGGAATTGCTTCTTACTATGGAGACAAATACGAAGGCAGACCCACAGCAAGTGGAGAAAAATTTAAACAAAAACTACTCACAGCAGCTCATAGAACATTACCTTTCGGTACGATGGTAACGGTTACTAATTTGAAAAATAATAAAAAGATTAGAGTACGAATAAACGACCGAGGTCCTTTTGTAAAAGGACGAATCATCGACGTTACACGAAAGGGCGCAGAAATATTAGACTTTGTTCGTGAGGGTCTAACAGAAGTTAGGATAGAATATGACTTAGAAAAATAAGTAGTAATCCAAGTTGTATTCTATCAAATTTTGTGTTTTTTGAGTAAAAAATTAAACTATAAAGATAAAACAAACGATTCTACTACATTTAATTCGTAATTGATAATTTGTAATTGATAATTACCTTGTAAGACTGCTCTTTTTTTGCTTTATTAGCTATTTGATTTTCAAATCCAAAACTCACACAATAACATAAAGCGTGTTCCAAGAAGATTTAATTTTACGAGATGACAAGTTTGAAGTTGACCAAATTGGTAGATACAAACTTTGCTTTGCCCTAACGCTCACTCAATGCCGTTTGGCTGTTTTTGATACAAAGTCAGACCGTTGTTTATGCTACGAACGTTATGTTACAGATACTCCTTTTGAAGATGAAGAGAAAACCTTGGAAGCCTTTAGTGCTTTAGTGGACACACATAGTTTTGCTTCGGCAGGCTATTGGCAAAAAATTGCGCTGATGATGGGTGGAAAAGAGTTTACTTTTGTTCCTGATGAGCATTTCAGAACAGAATATGCTCTTTCTTATTTGCGATTTAATACGACATTAGACACAAATAAAAGTTATGTGCAGTTTAGTGAACACCAACTTGCTTCTACAAACTGTCTTTTCTCTATGCCTAAAAATATTTCGGATTGGATAGAGGAAAAGTATCCACATCAGAAAACAGGAATTACGTATGTTCATCAGACAGCAGCATTTTTAGAAGGACTTTTATTGCAAGAAAACAAAGCAAATCAAGTACACGCACTCATAGAAGGAAATCAGCTTTTTGTGGCGATTTTAGATGGACAAGATTTGCTTTTTCTCAATCGTTTTGAGTTCAAAAATGCTGAAGAAGTAGCTTATTTTGTTTTGGCTGTCAGCGATGATATACAGATTGACTCTCAAAAATTAGAAGTGTTTTTATACGGACAAATTAATAAAGAAGGAAAAATATTCAAACTTTTAGATAGGTATTCGTATGTGAAATTTGCTCAACGACCACCACATTTAGCTTTTAGCTATCATTTTGATAGACTAGAAAGTCACGAAGATTTTGATTTGTTTAGTTTATATTATGTCAAAACGGTTTGAGTTTCTTAGTAGTAAGTAGTTTTTAGTAGAGTATGCTTAATTAAAATATGCGTAAAGAATTAATAGAGTTGGTTTTCAAGATTGCTAAAGAAAAAAATGCTTTTGAGCAGTTAGAGGATTATGTAAATACTATTAGCAAGAAAAAGCTAGTTGAAAATATCATAGATGTAGGTATTTTACCAGAAATATTTAATCATGATAGTTCAGAAGAAAAAATATGGGCTAAACTTTCTGATATTTTCTTAGCTAAATCACTCAATTATTTAGGAATTAAATCTGAGGTTTTAGGAGCTAGAGGAAATTCGGCAGATGTTATAGGAAGAACAAAGGAATATACTCTAGTAGCAGATGCAAAAACATTTAGGTTAAGTAGAACAGCTAAAAATCAAAAAGATTTTAAAGTCAATGCTTTAGATACTTGGAGAGAGACAAATAACTATGCTTTATTGGTTGCTCCTTTGGCTCAATACCCAAATAGAAAAAGTCAGATTTATTCTCAAGCTATTTTGAAAAATGTAACTTTACTTTCATATACTCATCTACATTTTCTGCTAGATTATCATAATCAAAATTCTTTCAAGTCCGTATTAGAAACAGGAAAGGTATTAGCCAAACAGTCTAATTTACAACGTCAAAATGCTATTCAGTACTGGGAATTTATTGACAAAATAGTAGCAGGTTCAGTAAATCAATCAGTAGAAAAAATTAAAGAATATAGAAATTTAGAAATTCAGAAAACGAAACAAATTGGACTAGAAGGGATTAGCTATTGGAATGATAAAATAAAATCTTTTAAACAACTTTCAAAGGATGAAGCTATCAGGTTACTGATAAAGTCACAGAAGATAGAAAATAAGATTAAGACGATTGAGAAGACTATCAATATTTCAACAAAATAAGAGCTATGAACAAAGACTATTTAAACAAAATCATTAACGGAGATTGTAAAGAACACTTAAAAAAATTAGAAACTGAAAGTATAGACTTATTTCTTTCAGACATTCCCTATGGAATAAATTTAGATGAGTGGGATGTTTTACATAAAAATACAAATTCAGCTCTTTTAGGAGAATCACCAGCCCAAAAAGGAAAAACAGGATTTAAGCGTAGAGGAAAACCGATAAATGGTTGGAGTAGTGCAGATAGAAATAGTGGAAAAGAATATCAAGAATGGTGTCAGAGTTGGTCGTCTCTTATTTTTCCAATTATGAAAGAAGGTGCGTCTGTTTTTGTTTTTGGTGCAAGAAGAACACTACACCGAGCTATAAATGCTTTTGAAGACAGTGGTTTTTTATTGAAAGATGTCTTGGCTTGGAAGAAGCCTTCTGCTCATCATAGAGCACAACGCTTATCTGGAATTTTAGAAAAACGTGGTTTAAAAAGTGAAGCTGAAAAATGGAAAGGATGGAGGTTAGGAAATCTTGCTCCGATTTATGAACCTATTGCTTGGTTTTTTAAACCTTACAAAATTACAATTACAGACAATATTTTAAAAAACGAGGTAGGAGCTTTAAATATTGAGGAATGTAAAATTAATGGGACAAGTCCTACTAATTTACTAGAATTTGGTTTTGAGTCTGTTTATGATGAAAATAAGTTTCACGAAGCTCAAAAACCAGTTGCATTATTAGAATTTTTGATAACACTTACAACAACAGAAAATCAAATTATTCTTGACCCTTTTATGGGAAGTGGTACAACGGCTGTAGCAGCAAAGAAATTGAATAGAAATTTTATTGGTTTTGAAATTGATAAAAATTATACAATATTAGCCAACGAAAGAGTAGAAAATGTCGTACAAAAAAACGATATAAAAATTTATTCTTCAAAAAAATCAGAAAACGGAAATTTGAATTTATTTTATAAATCATAAAAAGAAATTATGGCAAAATTTGAAGTAACAGGTATTTCATCGGCAGAAGATAGTTTTTTCGACCGTCAAGAACGCATTGATTGGTGGGAACAAGAGAAACTCAAAAATGCAACCGTTTTAGTAGTAGGGGCTGGTGCTATCGGCAACGAAACCTTAAAAAACTTAGCTCTTTTAGGAGTGGGAAATATTCTGATTACAGATTTTGACGACATTTCAAAGTCAAATCTAAGCCGAACCGTTTTGTTTAGAAAAGGCGACCAAGGCAAACGAAAAGCACAAACGGCAGCCGAAAGAATAAAAGAAATGGCTCTTTCAGATGATTTTAAAGTCAATTATTTTGAAGGTGACGTAGTTTGGGAACTTGGAACAGGCGTTTACAGGCACGTTGATATTGTTTTGGGTTGTTTGGATAATGTAGAAACAAGAATAGCTGTTAATAAACAATGTTATTTGGCTGGCACACCTTGGATAGATGCAGGGATTTATGAACTAGGTTTGAGAGTTAATTTTTATCAACCTCCTCATGCGCCGTGTTATCAGTGTAGTTTGTCGCCAAACCAGTGGCAAGCAGCGAGAGAACGTTATTCTTGTGATGATTTTAAAAAGCAAGTAACGAGTGAAGGAAAAATTCCGACAGTTCAGATTGCTTCGGCTTTAGTAGGAGCTTTGCAAGTACAAGAAGCCGTAAAGTTTTTGTGTGGACAAGAAGTAGCTCTAGGAAAACAGATTTATTATCAAGGAAAAACCAACGACTTTGATGTTTTCGATATGCCAGAAAATCCAGACTGTTGGGCGCATCAAGTAAGTTATGATGAAATTATCTCTTTAGATTTGGATACAGATATTTCGCTCAAAGATTTTTTAACTGAAATTTCTAAAGAAGAACACTCTGGCGAAGGTGCAACCTTAGATTTTAGAGGAGACAGAACATTTGTTAAGTCTATGTCGTGTAGAGGATGCCAAAAGGAAATTGAGTTTTACCGACCTTCTTTCCGTATTTATGACTATGAGAGCCATTGTGAAGAATGTAGAAGTGAAGGCGAGCAGAATACTGAAAACCAAACGCCTGCACCAAAACAAACACTTGGACAGTTCAACTTAAAAGACACAGAAGAAAAATTACTCAACTTTTCACTCTATGATTTGGGAGTTCCTATTTTGCATGTCGTAGCAGTTCAAGATACAGAAGGAAATCATAAATACTATGAACTGACAGGAGATAAGAAAAAACTGTTTTCGTAGGTCAAATCTCTTGCTATTGACAGACAATGAACTGTATTTTCATTAATCATTTATAACTAACCATTAATCACTAATTTGAACGTTATTTTTATTGGTGCTGGCAATGTAGCTTGGCATTTGGCATCTTTATTTTCAGAAAAAGAAAACCTAGAAATCACTCATATTTGGAGCAGAACAAAAGAAAATGCTGAAATTCTAAAAGAAAAAATTGATAAGAAGAGCATTCAAGTTTATCATTCACTAGAAGGTTTAGATTTTTCTAAAACAGATGCAGATTTAGCCATTTTATCCATTGCAGATAATGCTTTTGAGAGTGTTTTGTCAAAGCTCATTCTTCCAAAAAACTGTATTTTGGCGCATACTTCTGGCTCACAACCTATGCAAATGTTGCAAAAAGCCAGTCAAAACGTACTAGGTGAAAAAATAGAGAAAATAGGTGTTTTTTATCCTTTACAAACTTTTAGTAAGGCAAAACAAGTGGATTTTAGTCAGATTCCATTTTGTATAGAATCGAATGATAAAGAAATTGAAGAAAAACTGTTTACTCTAGCGCAAGAATGTTCTGAAAAAGTGTTTAAAGTATCTTCAAAAGATAGAGGTATTTTACATGTAGCTGCCGTCTTTGCCTGTAATTTTTCGAATTACCTTTGGACAATTAGTGAAACCATTTTGAAGGAAAAAAAACTTCCCTTCGACATGCTCAAACCTCTTTTGGAAGAAACACTACAAAAAGCCTTAGAGATAAATCCTTCCAACGCACAAACAGGACCTGCTATTAGGAATGATAAAAAGGTTATTGAAAAGCATATCAATATGCTAGAGGAAATGAATTTGGATGATAATTTTTGTCAAATTTATAGACTCATGACAGAGAGTATTCAAAATAAATAAAAACAAAACTATGGTCATCATAGACAGTAAATCTGGGCAGCTTGCCAACCGTATTTTTTCCTTTGCTTTTTTTATTGCAAATGCCATAGAACACAATCATACACTTTATAATCCCACTTTTGACGAATATGAAAAGTATTTTCCAAGAGTTTTAGAAAATCGCTTTTTAAATTATTCTATCAAAACTCGTCTTTCAGAAAATGAAATGATAGATAAGTTTTTGAAACAAAATTTAGAACGTTTGCGCTATCGCTTGCCAAAAATTGACAAGAAGAAAAGATGGATAGAAACACTCAATATTTCTGATTGTGACAAAAATGAAAAGAAATACGATTTAAATAGTCAGGAGTTTTTAGAAAAGACAAACAAAATTTTGTTTGTGCAGGGTTGGAACTTTAGAGATTATGAAAATTTTGACAAACATGCTGATAAGCTCCGAACTATTTTTAAGCCAAAGCAAGAACATTTAGACAATATAGCAGAGCTGATGCAAAAAAATAGGCAAGATGTAGATACATTGATAGGAGTGCATATTCGTAGAGGAGATTATAAAGACTTTTTTGGTGGAAAATATTTTTTTGAGTGGACAGAATACGCTGATTTTTTGGTTCAAATTGTAGAAGAAGTAAAGAAAGAAAACCCTAATCAAAAGGTGCGTTTTATGCTTTGCTCAAATGATAAAATTCAAACCACATCTTTTGAAGAACGTAACCTAGATATTTGCTTTTCTACCAATCATTTCTTGGAAGATATGTATGCTTTAGCAGCCTGTGATTATATTTTGGGCGTGCCAAGTTCCTATTCTATGTGGGCATCTTTTTATGGAAAAACGCCTCTACGTATTTTAGATAAAAAAGGAATTCAGATTTCACTTCAAGAATTTAGCCCCATCAAAACAATAGACCATTTTGAAAATGGAAAAGTATTTAAGCACGAATTAGAATAGAGCTATCTAAAAATATTCTTTTTTCTCTTATCTTTATAAGATGAAATTTTATTTTATAGACACCAACGAAAAAGTTACTGATGCTTGGAAAAAAGTATTTCAAGATGTAGAAAATGTAATTATAAAAAACGATTCTATTTTTAATTATCCTTCTGATGTAATTGTTAGTCCAGCCAATAGTTTTGGCTTTATGAATGGAGGAATTGACTTTGCTATCTCTAAAAATTTGGGGTGGCATATTGAGAAAAGACTGCAAAAAGTTATCAGAGAAAAATATTTCGGCGAGCTTTTGGTTGGACAAGCTGAAATTATTCCTACCGACCACACAGATTTTCCTTATCTGATTTCTGCCCCCACAATGCGAACACCTATGACGATTCATAGAAGTCCGAATGTATATTTAAGTATGAAGGCAATACTTGTTCTTTTAAAATATGGAAGATTTGAAGATGGAGAACCTATAAAAAATAAAGTAAAAACTATTGCCTTGTCTGGTTTAGGTACAGGAGTGGGACAGGTTGCTCCTCTACTTTGTGCTAGAAGTATGCGAATTGCTTGGGAAGATATAATGAATGAAAAATTTAAGACAAAAGAAGGATGGGAAGAACTGCGCTCTAACTATGCTTATTTTTTTACTCATCATGATAGAGACATCACGTATGATATTCCCTAGCTATTGAAAGTTGAAATATCCTATTCTAAAATGCTTGTTTTTTGAGAGTAATTCAGTATATTGGTAGTAAGTGAATACGAAAAAATAAGAGAGCTTACCAAAGCAGATTTGCAAGCATAATATGAAAAATCTGTGATTAGATTTTCAATAAAACAAAAAACTGCCCTTGTTTTCTAAAAGTTTTATGCTAACTTTATTATACTAAAATAAAAAAGTAAAATTTCAACTAGCACAAAACGAGGAAATATAGTAGAAGATAAAATAAAGGTGAAAAGTAACTTGAAAGAGTTTTATAATAGCTTCTAAAGATTCGTATTGATACTGTTTTTCAAATCGTTACCCTATCTTATCAAAAGGTTTTAAAATGGTAGAGCAAAAAGTAAATCTCAAGAAAACATTAAAAGAAGTTTTCGGATATAATCAATTTAGAGGAAATCAAGAAACAATTATTCAGAACTTACTAGATGGTAAAAATACATTTGTTATTATGCCTACTGGTGCAGGAAAATCTCTCTGCTATCAGCTTCCTGCCATTGTGCAAGGAGGAACGGCTATCGTAATTTCTCCTTTAATTGCTCTGATGAAAAACCAAGTTGACCAGCTAAATGCTGTTGGTGTAAATGCTTCTTTTCTAAACTCTACTCTTTCCAAATCGGAGAGCAATAAAGTGAAGAAGTCAGTCTTGGCAGGAGATACAAAATTGCTTTATGTTGCCCCAGAATCACTTACCAAACAAGAAAATCTAGATTTTCTAGCGAAAGCAAATATTTCTTTTATTGCTATTGATGAAGCACACTGTATTTCAGAGTGGGGACACGATTTTCGCCCAGAATATCGTCGTATTCGCTTCATTGTTGACGAACTTGGAGATTTGCCTATCATTGCTCTTACAGCTACAGCTACACCAAAAGTACAACAAGACATTCAGAAAAATCTACACATGGAAGATGCAAATGTTTTCAAAACATCTTTCAATCGTCAGAATTTGTATTACGAAGTACGTCCGAAAAAAAATGTCAAGAAGCAACTTATTAAATATTTAAAAGGAAAAAAGGGGCAGTCTGGAATTATTTATTGTTTGAGTAGAAAGAAAGTAGAAGAAATCAATGAGTTTTTAAATGTAAATGATATAAAATCTCGTCCCTACCATGCAGGACTAGATTCTAGTGTCAGAATGCAAAATCAAGATGCTTTTCTCAATGAAGAGGCTGATGTTATCGTTGCTACGATTGCTTTTGGAATGGGAATAGATAAGCCAGATGTTCGTTTTGTGATTCATTATGATGCTCCAAAATCGTTAGAAGGTTATTATCAAGAAACAGGAAGAGCAGGTAGAGACGGACTAAATGCTGATTGTATTATGTTTTACAGTCCAGAAGATATACATAAGCTAGAAAAATTTAATAAAGACAAGCCTGTAACGGAGCGAGACAATGCACGCCATCTTCTACAAGAAATGATGGACTACGCTACTTCGGGAGTATGTAGAAGAAGGCAGTTACTTCATTATTTTGGAGAAAATGTAGAAAAAGATGGTGGGTTCAATGATAATACAGATAATCCAAAACCAAAATTTGAAGCCAACGAACATATTGAGTGGGTTTTGAAAGCTGTAAAGGAGACAGAAGAACGTTTTACAATTAGCCATATTGCTGATGTTTTGATGGGAACAGAAACAGATTATGTGAAAAGTTATAGCCATGATAAAGTAAGTGTTTTTGGAAAAGGAAAAAATCAAACAGTTTTGTATTGGCGTTCTGTGATTCGTCAAGTATTATTATTCAACTTTTTGAGTAAAGATTTTGAACATCATGGAGTGGTTAAACTCAATGAAAAAGGCATAGACTTTTTAGAAAATCCGAAAAAATATAAAATTTTACTGACCGAAGACCACGATTTTAGTAAAATTACGGCAGAAGATGAGGAAAAAGACATTGGAGGTTCTACTCAAAACAAAGGACATGACCCAGTTTTGTTTGATTTACTTAAAAAATTACGCAAAAAAATAGCTAAAGAGAGAGGGTTTCCTCCTTACGTTATTTTTCAAGACCCTTCTTTGGAAGAGATTGCAACGGTCTATCCTACTACGAAAGACGAACTAGCACAGATAAATGGTGTTGGAATGGCGAAAGTGGAGAAGTTTGGAAAAGCCTTTTTGGAAGCTATCAATAAATATGTAGAGGAAAATGAGATAGAAACCAATTCAGAGGTATTAGTAAAGCAGACAGCAAACAAATCTAAGGTAAAGATATTTATCATTCAGCAAATTGATAGAATGATTGATTTAGAAGAAATTGCTGAAGCAAAGGGAATGAAAGTAGCTGAACTAATTTCTGAAATAGAACATATCTGTTATTCAGGAACAAAATTAAATCTTGATTATTATATCGATAATATCATGGACTACGACCGTCAAGATGAAATTTATGAGTATTTTATGGAAGCAGAAACAGATAGCATAACAGCTGCAATGGAAGAGTTTGAAGACGAATATGGAGAAGATGAGCTACGACTTATGCGTATTAAGTTCTTGTCTGAATATGCAATGTAGTTGTATTTATCTTATATCATAGAATTGAAGAATAAATTTAATTCTGTTTTAGAATAAAATAAATTTGAGGTAAAAAGACGTTTTGATATATCTAACGTCTTTTTTTTGTGCTTTTGATTTTGTTTTTTTAATGTGAAAATATA
>NZ_JAHDIG010000028.1 GCF_020630935.1 Bernardetia sp. | reverse complement strand
TTAAAGTATCTCACTTAGTAGAAACTGGAATATATGCAGAAAATACAGCTAGAAAATACTTAAATATTTTATCAGACTTACAAATCTTGGAACAGAAGGAAATAGAAGGCAAACACTATTACCTCAACTTAGAATTGTACAGAATCTTATCTCAATAAAAAAAAGGCGAGCCGTTTGACCTACAAATAAAAATTATATTTTAAATCCTTTCTCTTTGAGGAAGGATTTTACTTTGTCTAATAGTTCGCCTTGAATAATTATCTCCCCATCTTTAGCAGAACCACCCACTCCACAATGATTTTTAATTTGCTTGGCGAGTTCTTTCAAATCTTCTTCCTTTCCTTCAAAATTTTCTATCAGAACGACAGTTTTGCCTTTGCGTTTTTTCCTATCTAGGCTAACTTTTAATTTTTGTTCTTCGTTGGGAAGTGTTTCCATTTCTTCTTCTTGTGGAAACTCAAAATCTGGATTGGTAGAAAATACCATTCCACCACTTCCACTAACATCAATTCGTTTTTTCTTTTTTTTATCTCTTGCCATAAGGTTTTGATTTTAAAATGATTCTACACCACAAATATCTGTAAAAATAACTACTTTAGGATAAAAGTACCCCTAAACCAAACAGAATGAAAAATATATTCTTGCCATTTTTAGCTATCACTATTTCATTTTTGCTTTTTACTTCTTGCAATCAACATAAACAACAAAAAGAGTCTGAAGTCCCTATATCTGAACAAATCCAAGAAGATGACATGGAAGAACTTCTTGAAATGGAAGCAATGGATTTTGAAAGCGAAATTCCAAATAGTTTAGCAAACAATACTGCTTATTTTGATGATTATGATAAGATAGAAGTTGTATTTTATCCAAATGCTAAAAGAGCCATGGGACTCCCTGGACAGGTATGTGGAGATTTGTTGAAAGAAGGTAAATTTTTGGTGGATTCCATACAAACAAGAATTACTCTCTCAGACTCTCAAAGAGAACAGTTAATAACGTTTCTTACTACTCCATACAAAGCCACATCAATAGCAGTAGATTGTTACAAACCCAAGCACGCCATTTTATTTTATAAAAATGAAAAGGTGGATAGTTTTTTAGAAATCTGTTTTGGATGTAGTGCCAGTTGTCCAAAAGATGATATTTTACAAGGCAGATATGATGAACTAGAGCAATTATTTGAAAGTTTTTCTAGTGACTTAGTCAAAAAATAGGTAGTGGCTATTGTTTGACACTACCCATTTTTTAAAATTACTTCAACTCCAACAAAACCACATTCTCAACGTGATGTGTTTGTGGAAACATATCAACAGGCTGAATAGCTTTTACACTGTATTTTTCATCTAAAAGCTGTAAGTCTCGTGCCTGCGTGGCAGGATTACAACTCACATAAACTATATGCTTTGCTCTAATTCTTAATAACATCTGAATTACGTCTGGGTGCATTCCTGCTCGTGGTGGGTCTGTCAAAATCACATCTGGACGAGCATGTTTTTCTAAAAACTCCTCATTCAAAACATCTTTCATATCACCAGCATAAAAAAGTGTATTTTCTATACCATTGAGTTTAGAATTAACTTTAGCATCTTCAATTGCTGCCTCAACATATTCTACACCAATTACTTGCTTTGCCTGTTTTGCGACAAAATTAGCAATAGTTCCTGTTCCTGTGTAAAGGTCATAAACCACTTCATTTCCTGTCAGTCCTGCAAAATCTCTAGTGATTTTATATAAATTGTAGGCTTGAATAGAGTTGGTCTGATAAAATGATTTGGCTTGGATTCTAAACTCCAATCCTTCCATTGTTTCTGTGATATAGTCCTTACCATCAAAACAAACTACTTCCAAATCGTGGAAAGTATCGTTCTTTTTAGTGTTGATAACGTATTGCAAAGAAGTAATTTCTGGAAATGAATCTTTAATGAAATGCAGCAGACTTTCCGTTTTTTCATTAAAAGCCGTAATCTGTAACATTACCATTAGGTCTTGTGTTGTTTGAGAGCTTCGTATCATGAGATTTCTCAACAGTCCTGTATGGTTCACTACATCGTAAAATTCCAAATCATTTTCCCTAGCGTATTTATTTATTTCTAAACGAATTGTATTAGAAGGTTCGGCTTGTAAGTAACATTCATCAATATCGACAATCTTATCAAAACGTCCAGGGATATGAAATCCTAAAGCTCGGTTGTCAAAATCTTCTCCAGAGCTAATTTGTTCTTTAGTTAGCCAACGACGAGATGAAAACGTATATTCTAATTTATTTCTATAGAAAGTCGTTTCATCAGAAGCTAAAATAGGTTTAATTTCTGGCAGTTCTA
Source organism: Bernardetia sp. (assembly GCF_020630935.1). Lineage (NCBI taxonomy): Bacteria > Pseudomonadati > Bacteroidota > Cytophagia > Cytophagales > Bernardetiaceae > Bernardetia > Bernardetia sp. Next base: position 52,653 of record NZ_JAHDIG010000028.1, on the reverse strand, counting down.
CTTTTGCCAAACGTTCTAAATTATCTTTTACTTGTTTTTGCTTGTATTTTAATTGATTTTCATAGCTCAAATGTTGCCACTTACACCCCCCACACACTCCAAAATGCTTGCAAAAAGGTTCTACTCTTTCATCTGAATAAGAGTGAAACTTCACTGGAGTAGCTTCCCAATAGCTTTTTCGTTGCTTAGTAACTCGTACATCTACCACATCTTTTGGAGCAACACCTGTTATGAATACCACTCTTCCGTCTGCCTCTTCTGGGCGAGCAATACATTTTCCCTCAGCTCCAGCATCAAGAATGACTACATTTTCTACAATTCTATTTTTGTTTTTTCTTCTTCCCATTTTATCTATTTATGTCAATCTGCTTATATATCTTAAAACAGATTATAATTTTGTTGTTTTCATTTTGAATGACTACAAAGTTAGACAAAATAAAACAGAAAAAAACCATAACCCAATTAGTCAATGGAGTTATGGTTTTTGCGTAAAATTTTAAGGCAAATTAGTCTGAATGTTCTTGATTATTTTCCTCAATTTGCATCTTAGAAAAATTTAAAATAGTGTATTTATTATCTATTTCTTTAGGCTGCTTATCATCTTTAAAATTATGACAAAGCGTAATACTATTTGTGTTATTGATTCTAAAAACGCCTTTTATTTCTCTATCTCTGTTATAAAAAATAAGCCTGTAAGGACTCTTAGAAGCATCTATTTCGTAATAATATTGGACGTACCCTTTGCCTGAAGCAGATGGAGCATTTGAAAATACAGATGTATTTATAATTACGGTTTTGTTTTCTCTAAAGTTTATATATGCTTCACTACCTCCATAAAAACCTTCCCAATTTCCCACTAATGTTTCCATAAGTATTTCATTAGGAGACTTTACTCTATTCTTCTCTTCCTCCACATCTCCATATATTACAACCGTATTTTCAGGAAGGTCAGAGGCATTTTTTGCATCCCATTCATCCCATAGTTTTTGTTGTTCCTGTTGCTCTTTCTCCTCATCTGTGAGTGTATTATCTTGTTTAGTTGCTATATTCCAATCTGTGTCTTCAGTTGTTGTATTATCATAACTTTTAACATTTTGTCCATTGGCTATACCCATTAAAAAACATAAAACCATTGAAAAAACAGATATTAAAGTAGTTTTTATTTTTGGTCTTATTAAATAAGAATTGTGTTTGAATTTCATAAGAATATTTTGTTTTGGTGAATAAAATTGTTTGGGTTAGATAGTTGTTACTATAATTCTAATTCTTTGCCCAAATAGTTTAAAAAATAATTGTAAAATTGAGTATTATTCACGGCTTTGCGTTTTGTATTTACTTTAACGTAAATTCTAGCTACAAGGTTGTCTTTTTGATAAAAAAATAATCTCAAAATATAAAAATTGTACAATTATTGAGGGTGTATTAATAATCTGTATTTCAGAGTGTTTTAATGATTTTTATTGCGCTACAATTTGTAGTATTTTGGTTTATTGAGTATATTACATTGTTATTTCGCTTTTATTAAACTCTAGTGAGTAAGTTATTTTAGACCTTATTCCATTCACTAAGAAAAAATTAAACCATAATTACCTTTGGATACGCCTACTATACTCAAAAAGACAGGAAATTTCACAAATCCTAAAACTTGCCCTAGCTGTCAGCACGATCGTTACGTATGGGACGAAGATGTTCGTTATATGTACTGTTACAACTGTGGAGTAGCTTCTGATTTAGCTTTTAGCCGTACATTGAATGAAAGTCTGAAAATAGAGGACTTTCCTCATTATAGTTTCCTTAGAGTAGGTCAGATACTTCGTTTAGAGGATAAAGAATTTATCATTACGGCACGTTTGCGTTACCGTTCAGCACACAAGGAATATTATACAAGTGATGAGGGTTCTGGGTATAGCAATGAAATTTGGTATTCGGATACTTATATTTTGAAAAACACTCAAGAAGGAAAAGATGAGCGTTATTATTTGAGTGAAGATAAGGAAGGATACTCTTTAGGAATGCCTGTTACGGTAGATAGAACAGAAGCAGACCCTACGGATTTGCCTCTTTTTACCAATTTTTATGAAGGAAGAGCAGATTATAGAGTTACTGAATACGGCTCATTATTTTTAGAATTTTTTGAAGGAGAAACAGAAAAAGAAGACCCTTATGCTGTTGGAACACAGACACATTTTGCCACCTATCAAGAGGGAATGTGGAGCTATACTGTAGAACAGGGCGATGGTTGGAAAGAATTTTCGGCAGAAAAGAAAATTTCTAAAGAAGAACTATATAAAGCTCTTGAAGGAAATCCATTTATAGCCACCTATCAAGAACGAGATAAAGGTTTTTCTACCATTCGTAAAACCGTAGGTGCTGCTGCTGCAATTTCATTTTTGGTATTTTTGCTTTCTTTATTTTCAGATGGAACACCTATTGCTACTACTAAAGTAGATACACAAGACATTGATAAAAAAGAGGGATATCTTTCAAAGCCTATCAAAATAGATGACATAGGAACAAACTATAATATTGAGTGGAGTGTACAATTTAAAAGTACTCAAAATCAAGGTATGTATGTCGTGGTAGAGCTTTTGGATAAAGAAAAAAATGTGATTAACGCTGTAGAAAGTGATTTTTGGTACGAGTCAGGATATGATTCAGAGGGAAGTTGGACAGAATCTGAAACATCATCCTCAAAGTATTTTAAATTTACAGAAGAAGGTGATTATTTTGCTCGTATTTATGCTCAAACAGACTCTACTTATTTTAATAGTAGAACAGGCTCACAAGCTGTTATTAAATTTACAGTAAATGAAGGAGCATTACTTAGTAGATATTTCTTAATGCTTAGTGGCTTCCTAACAGTTGTTGTTTTATTGATAACTTTTGGTGCAACAGGCAAAAAAATCCGTAAAAAATATATCTATGCTGGTATAAATGCAGAAGCAAAAGCGTAATAATGTTAAATATAAACCTTTTGTAAGACACAAAGAGTAGTCATTTAACATTCAAGACAACATTAAAACATTATCAAAATAAATTATGTCAATACTTACAAAAATTATCGTCTTTGGTGGTTTGTTTTTTCTCCTAATTACTACCTATGGAGCTTCAAAAAGCAGTTTAGGATTAAGCACTGCTCATGACAAAGACCTTATAAAAGACCTCAATGAAAACTGTCCTGAAAACATGAGAGACCAATGGGGAAATTGTCGTGATAGAACCTATCGAAGTACATATTATGGTGTGTATGTATTTGGTACAGGCAGATATGGTGGAGGCGCAGGAGGAAAGTAAATTACCCCATAAAAAAATATACCGACTGAACCTATCCATTCTATTTTAGTCTGTTTGTATGGCTAATCATCAAATATTTACAAATATTTAAGAATCTTATTATATTTGATTAAATTTGTAATTACACAAAATCATTCTTTACTTTAGTTCAAAACCTTCTGAAGTGATAAATAAGTCCCCTTCTAACAAAAACTATTTTGCTCTTGATAAGCTCTTTCTTTTCAAGCATGTAAATAGATTTGTATTATGTTTTGTGGTGGCTCTTTTTTATTTCTATACTCCTTCTAGTATTGCATTAGACCCTCAAAAACAAATTTCTCAATACATCTTAGACCAGTGGACAACAAAAGAAGGACTTCCTACCAACACACTGAATTATGTTTTTCAAAGCGAAGATGGTTTTATTTGGGCAAGTACATATAGTGGTTTTATCCGTTTTGATGGTGTAGATTTCAAGATTTTTGATAAGAAAAACCTTCCCTACCTTACTAATAGTTCTATTTCTGCGATATATCAAACTAAAGATGATTCTCTTTGGATAGGCACACATGGTAGTGGACTTATGGTACAAAAAGACCATAATTTCAATTTTTATACAGCCAAAACAACGAAAGGAAATTTTCCAGATTACTCTATCGAATCTATTTCAAAAATAGGAGATGCCCTGTGGCTAGGAACAAGAGGAAATGGAATAATTACTTATCAAGATGGTATTTTTACACCTTTTAGTGCTATTCCTGAAATCAGTACAATCTCAATCAATGAATTACAATATAGAGAGATAGGAACAGACCGTATAGTTTGGATAGGCACAGAAGGAAAAGGGTTATTCTCATATCAAAATGAAAGGATAGAAAGGTATAATGTAGAAAATGGAAGTATTACAAATGATGTAATTACTGGGTTATTATTAGATAGAACCAATACACTTTGGGTCGGTACAATAAATGGTGTAAACAGAATCCGAAACGGAAAATCTGAAATAATTGAGGAGTTGAAAGGAGTTAGTGTAAATGACATTATAGAAGATAAAGAAGGAAGTATTTGGTTTGCTACCAGTGCAGGTCTATTTAGAAAAAACCCTGTTTCTAGAGTATATGAAGTTCTAAACACAGAAAATGGACTTCCTCATAACAATGTAATGAATATCTGTACAGACAAAGAAGGAAATCTGTGGTTAGCAATGTACAGAGCTGGTCTTATTCGTTTGAAAGATGGAAAATTTCTCAACTATACGACTCAACAAGGATTAGCATCTGTTTCTGTAAGTTCGATACAAGAAATAGAAAAGAATAATTACTGGGTAGGTTCTGATGCTGGAATTATAAACACTATAAAAAACCAAAATGTAGGCAGATATGATTTAAAAACCCCTCTTTCAACAGACCGTTTGCGTGCTATCTTCAAAGATAGAGAAGGAAATATTTGGGTAGGTTCTTATGCAGGAGTATTGCGCATTTCATCTACTGGAGAAGAAAAACTATTTACTATAAAAGACGGCTTAACGGATAACCAAGTACGAGTTATTACTCAAACTATAAATGGAAGTATTTGGGTTGGCACTCGTGGTGGTGGACTAAATGAATATATACCTTCAGAGCAAAGATGGATTCCTTTTACTAAAGATGATGGTCTTTCCTCTAATTTTGTAATGGGTGTAGAACCTACCTCAGAAGGAAACTTGATTGTTTCCACCAATGATGCTGGTGTAGATATTATCAACCTCAAAACAAGAAAAGTAAGTAAAGTATATACACAAGCCGAAGGCTTGCCTTCTAACCTTGCATTTTCAGCTCGTTACGACTCAGAAAAAATTCTATGGATTTGTGCCAATTCTGGTCTAGTTGCTATCTCACCCAAAGACATCAACAAAATTAATATATTTAATTCTTCTAACAATTTCCCTGTAGATGCTGTATTTGATATTCGTGAAGATAGTAATAACAACTTATGGCTTTCTTCTTCTTCTGGAGCTATTCGAATAGAGAGAGCTTCTGTTACAGAATACCTTGAGGGCAAACGAACAGACTTAGAAGTAAAAGTTTTTGATAGAAGTGATGGAATGAAAGAAGAAGAATGTACAGGAGCAGTACATTTTTTAAAAGATAGCCAAGGAAGAATGTGGTTTCCTACTATTGGAGGTTTATCTATGATAGACCCTAATAATATTCAGAAAAATACATTAGCTCCTCCTACGTACATCACCAAGCTATCAGTAGATAGCATTGATTATAAATTTCCTTCATTTTCTGATGAGGAAATAATCGTAGAAGCAGGAGCAAGGCGTATTTTGTTTCATTTTACAGGTCTTAGTTTGGTCTCTCCTTCCGATATGCACTTCAAGTATCGTTTAAAAGGCTTTGACGAAGACTGGATAGAGGTAAAAAACGAAAGAGATGCACTTTACACTGGACTTCCACCAAAAGAATATACTTTTGAGGTTATATCAGCTAATAATGATGGTGTTTGGAGTGAAGAAGTTGCTAAAGTACGTTTTGTGGTAAAGCCTTTCTTTTATCAGACTGCTTATTTTTGGATAGCTATTATTGTTGCTTTTTTACTTTTAGTATGGTTGGCATATCGTTACCAAATAAGAAGAATTACAAAACAGAATTTAAAATTAGAAGAAACTGTTAAGCAGCGTACAGCAGAGATAAACCAACAAAAAGAAGAAATAGAATCTCAAAGGGATAGAATCGAAGAACAGAGAAAAGCCATTACAGAGTCTTATGAACAAATTCATAAAGTAGGTGAAATCGGACAAAAAATTACAGCAAAACTTCAAACTGATACGCTTGCTCAAACTATTTATCAAAATATATTGATGCTAATGCCAGCAGAAGGGTTTGGAATGGGTGTTTATAATGCACGAGAACAAAAAATTGATTTTAAAAACTTTATGGAACACGGAGAGCCATTGCCTCCTCATAGTGATTCGCTTTCTCAAGTCAATCGTCTTTCAGTGCAGTGCCTTTCTAAAAATAAAACTATTTTTATAAATGATATAGAAGAATATTTTGCTCAAAATGAGCAACTCAAATACTTAGACATTGGTAAACTACCACAATCTCTTATTTATGTTCCTTTGGTTATCAACGAAAAAACAGTAGGAGTTTTGACTGTACAGTCTTTTAGAAAAAATGCGTATGCAAAAGAGGATATTGTTATCTTAGAAGCTCTAGCAGCTTATATTTCTATTGCTCAAAGTAATGCAAAATCGTATGAAATTATTCAAGAAAAAAATAGAAATATTACAGACTCTATTCGCTATGCCCTCACTATCCAACAAGCCGTTTTGCCTACACCAGAGGAAATGAATAGCCTGTTTAGTGAATATTTTGTAGTCTTTAAACCAAAAGATATCGTAAGTGGAGATTTTTACTGGGTTGTAAATTATAAAGGAAAAACCTTTGTAGCAATTGTAGATTGTACTGGACACGGCGTTCCAGGTGGTTTTATGTCTATGATTGGAAATGCCCTTTTGAATGAAATTGTTACGATTGAAAGAATTTTCTCTCCTGCACAAATATTAGAAAAACTTCATCAAGATGTACGGGCAGCTCTCCAACAAGAAAAAGCTAAAAACGATGATGGTATGGATATTTCTATTTTCTGCTTGGAAAGGATAGAAGAAGGAAATAAAATTACCTTTGCTGGAGCAAAACAATCATTGTATTATTCAGAAAACAATGAAAAAATTACCAAGCTGAGAGGCAACAGAATGTCTATTGGTGGAAGAAGAGGTAGAAAGCGAGATGAGAGCTTCGAAGAAAAAACTATCATCTTACAAAACAATACAATGATTTATATGATGAGCGATGGCTTTGCAGACCAAGCTGATATAGAAGGTCATAAAATAGGCTCAAAAAGGATTTTAGAACAATTAGAAAAAATCAAACATCTCTCAGCTATTAGACAAAAAGAAGAATTAGAAATTCTTTTAGAACAACATCAACGCACAGCACCACAGCGAGACGATATTACACTTCTAGGAATTAGATTGTAGAGCTTTTTTCTTTTTTTGTTTCTTATAAAAGAAATTAAAAACTGGATAAGACAGAACTGAAAACAATACAATAGATGCTCCTACATAAAAATTAGAATCCATTTTTTCGTGTTCATTGAAAAAGATAGCAGCCAAAACGATTCCATAAATAGGCTCTAAATTAATAGTCAAATTAGTTACAAAAACTGATATTCTTCTCAAAAGCTCAATACTGACAGAATACGTATAAACAGTACAGACAATAGCCAAAAGAAAAATCATAATCATATCTGTAGTCAAGTATGGAATGGTGTTTATAATTTCTGCAAACCAGTGTCCGTTAGGAAAATAAGTTTCATTATTTTTTAAAACCATATCTATTCCTGTTTCTCCAGTAAAATAAGCCGAATAAAAAGGGAGAAATAACATAATTCCGATAGCAGCTCCACTCATTTCCAATACTGTGATGGTATTTGGCTCTGCCAAGTGTGTAAATTTTCCATTTATGGTTGAAAAAAGTGCTGCCAAAATCGCTGAAACAATTCCTAAAATAAGTCCTATTATCATATCATTTTCTAGGTCAGCTTTCAAAATGACATATAAGCCTAAAATAATAATCAACCCTAAACCTACTTCATAAATCTTTATTTTGCGTTTATTGAAAATAGGTTCGATAAAAGCTGTCCAAAGTGATGCTGTTGAAAGTCCAACCAAGCAAATAGAAACATTGGCAACTTTAGCTGCTGCAAAGAAAGTAATCCAGTGCGCTCCGACAATCATCCCAGTAAAAAATATCTGAGTCATCATTTTTTTTGGTATTTTCCAATCTTTTCGTTTTACAACGAACGCCAAAACGATAGCTGCAATGAGTGTACGATACAAAACTGTTTCCACGGCTGGAATAGTAAGCCATTTTCCTAAAATAGCCGTAAAACCCCAAATCAAGACGATAAAATGAAGTTTCAAATAATCAAGAGCAGACGCCGATGAAGTGGTCATTGATTTTTCCATAAGACCTAAGAAAATAAGAAAAAGAAGTGAAATTATAGTTTTGCAAAGGTCTAAAATCTTTCTTTGAAAAGAAAACGATTACTTGTTTTTTAAAAGTAGCTTCATCTTCCAAATAAGAATAGTTTGTTATCTTTGTAGTGTCTTACAAACCCTTCAAAAACGCCTTTCAATATGTCTAAAAACTCTCCTGTCAAACCAAAAAAACATTTAGGACAACATTTTTTAAAAGATGAAAATATTGCTCGCAAAATTGTAAACCAACTTGAAGATAGTAGCTATAAGAACCTATTAGAAATTGGGGCTGGAACAGGCGTATTGACAAAATTTATTCTCAATGATAAAAAATACGACCTTACTGTAGTAGAAATCGACGACGAGTCAGTAGCTTATTTGAAAGAAAATTTAGGTTTTACAGATGATAATCTATTGAATGAAGATTTTTTGAAGATAGATTTGAGTACTGTCTTTGATGAAAAATTTGGCATCATAGGGAACTTCCCCTACAATATTTCTTCACAGATTTTCTTTAAAGTCTTAGATTATAGAAATCAGATTCCTGAGGTAGTCGGAATGATTCAGAAAGAAGTTGCTGAAAGAATAGCTTCACCTCATGGCAACAAAACGTATGGTATTTTGAGTGTGTTATTACAGGCTTTTTATAATATTGATTACTGTTTTACAGTAAATGAAAAGGTGTTTAACCCTCCTCCTAAAGTAAAATCGGCAGTTATTCGCTTAAAGAGAAACGACATAGAACAGTTAGACTGTAATGAGAAACTCTTTTTTCAACTTGTCAAGTTTGGTTTCAATCAGCGTAGAAAAATGCTTCGAAGTGCCTTAAAACCACTGGGCATCCCTGCTGCATTTAAAGAAAAAGAAGAACTCAATCAGATGTTGAGCCAACGAGCTGAACAGCTTTCTGTGCAAGACTTTATAGAGCTTACACAAATTTTTGAGAGGGAAAGAGAAGCAGAAAGTGAGCAAGACTAATCATTATTACCTTTCAAACGCAGTCCCATCACAAGAATATCATCGGTCTGTTCCTTAATGCCCTTCCAGTTTTCAAGAGTAGATTCTATGGTACGTTTTTGTAAGGAGCTATCGTACGTGGTAACTTCGTTAAGCAATTCTCGCACTCGTTTTTTCATAAATTTTTTATTAGTTTTTTCTCCAAACTGGTCTTGAAGTCCATCAGAGAGCATATACAAATCAGTTTGTTCTTCAATTTGTATAGAATACAATGAAAAAGAAACATTTTCTTTCTGAAAATCTCCTCCTATACTCATTCTATCTCCTTTTATCTCTCTAGCTCCTTTTGTATCAAAAATATATACAGAATTTCTTGCACTGGCTATCTCCACTCTACACCCATTTTCTTTATCTGTCTCCACACACAATAGTGTTCCATCAATACTATCTTCACTTTTGGTTTCGCTCTGTTTGAGTGAATACTGAATAGATTTGTGAAGTTGGGAAAGTATCTTCTCTGGCGAAGTTATTTTCTTATAAAGTATGATTTCATTGAGTAATTCATTGGCAATAAGAGCCATAAAAGCTCCTGGAACACCGTGTCCAGTACAGTCAAAAGCTCCTAAAAACTTTTTCTCTCCCAATTCTAAAAACCAATAAAAATCTCCAGAGACAACATGTAATGGAGAAAAAATGATAAAACTATTGGGAAAGAATTTCTTAATTTCCTCTTGACGTGGCAAAATAGCTTCTTGAATGCGTTGTGCATACGCAATGCTAGATGTAATTTGTGTATTTTGCTCCTCCACTCGGTTTATGGTATAGCGAAGTGTTTCATTGGTAGTGTCTAGTTCCTCAACTACTTGTTCTAGTTCTGTATTTTTCTCTGAAATTTCGGCTGTTCTTTGCTTCACTTTTTCTTCTAGCTCTTGATTTTTCTTTTCTATTACGTACTTGATTTCTTCGGCTTTTATACGCTCTAAGCGTTCCTTATCTATGGTTTGTTCGGATACTTGTTGTCTTAATAAATTAATACGTGAAGCCAAAGCCAATGAAAACAATACAATTTGTATCATAATGCCTATCTCTAGGGCAGAATCAGTAAACCAATTAGATGGAATAATATGAAGCACATCTCCCATGTAGATGATAGCAAATACAAATAAAATTGCATTTGCCATAAAAAACTGTTTCCCTAATAGCTCTTTTCTATAAAATACCACTACAGAAAACGTCATAAGAGAAATAGTTGTGATAAGATGAAGTATTATGACAAATATATTACTTATATCTCCAATAAGGAAAATATAAAGAGTCGCCAATATGATATTAATAAAAATAGTAATTGTAAAATACCTGTTCCATTTTGGAAAATTAGTTCGCATTCCAAAATAGCTCTGCGTAAATTTTATCCAAAAAATGACTGTCAAAAAGAGTGAGATATAATTTACTACAGCATTAAATTCAGAATCTTGAGTCAGCTTACCCCAAAAAGCAACTGATTTAAGCGTAGGCACTGTATAGAAATAGATTCCCATACAGAAAATGGAAATACAATAATACAGATAAGATTTATCTTTTATCAGAAAAAACAAAATCAGATTATAAAGACACATCGCCAAAATAATAGTATAAATAATACTATTTGTTGCCAAGTTGATGGCAAAATGATTGTGTGCAGCATCTTTTCTAAAAAGAACAAATGTTTGTTTGTACCCTCCTTGTTTTTTTGCACGTTCAGATGGCACAACACGCATATAAAGCATACTTGTTCCTTTTTTCAAGGAAAATGTAGTAGAATAATAATTGGGAACAGAACTTTGGAGAGAATCTTTGTAAAAGATTCCAAATCGCTTTTCTCTGTATGAACCATCTAATTGAGGTATGTAAAGTTGCATCTGATAGCCATTACTTACCTGTAAAAACCAATCACTTATTTCATCGTATTCACTTCTGACAGGAATCTGAAACCAACTTGCTTGGTCGGAGGGCAAAAACACCTTATTTCCTTCTACTATAAAAGGAGAAAAATTATTTTCTTGGCTAATAAAATCATTAAATGTAGTTGCTAAATCAGTAGTAGCATAATATATAGCTGCATCAAAATGGTAGGTAGTTTTGTGCTTTTCAAGAATCAGTGTGTCTCTGTTATTTTGCTTGGTTACTTCTCTTTTCTCTTGGGCAAATATTGAAATAGGGATACAACACAAAACCATCATTATTATAATGATAGGTAAGTAAAGAAAATTTAAAAAACTGATTACACTTTTTTTCATGAAATAAATTGCCCTATTTTCATTCAAATATACTATTTATTGTCTAAAGTAATCATATCAATTCTTACAAAATATGAGTACACATTAGACGTTATAACGGTTAATTTTGTACACCAGTCTCTTAGGTTGGTCTGTAAAATCAAAAACTAAGTTTTTGACTAAAATAAAGCCTTTTTAATCTTTGTTCTCAGAATGGAAGCCTGACCTACGTAAATAATCGTGATAAACTTTATTAAATCTTATTTTCAGTAACGTTTATTTTTCCATAGTATTGGACTTACAAAATTGGCACTATAAAGAAATAGACAGCATTCAATTTTTGGTAAATTACTAACAGCCGTATTTATAAAAAGCCAAAATAACTTTTATTTCTGATGATAGAAATAAGCTCTCAAGCCATACACTTATGCTTGATATAAAATAAATCTGTTATATTAGGCAATTATTAGCCATAAATTTTCAAGCTATAAAACACAACAACAAATGAGTAAATTTGAATACAATGCTGAATACGAAATAAGAGCGTCTGTCAAAATGATTTATCCCTATATTGCTACTCCACAAGGACTGGAAGAATGGTTTGCAGATAAAGTAGAAGTTTTGGAAAACAAGTTTTTAAATATTCACTGGGACAATGAGCAACATTTTGCCAAAATCGTATCACAAAGAAACAATTCTCTGATTCGTTACAAGTTTATAGATAGTATAGAAGAAGCCAAAACAAGAAAAAGAGGAAAGCGAGCAGACAATAATTTTTTAGAGTTAAAACTGAATTACAGTGAACTTACAGATACTACTTATCTACTCATCACAGATTATTCAGAAATGAACGATGAAGAAGTATTGGAAGAGCTTTGGGACGGACTTGTAGAAACTCTAAGAGAAAAATTAGGAGCATAAGTAACCCATATCTTTATTGAGAATGTTTATAAGTTATTTTTTAGATAAGAAAATACTCTTTTAGGAGAAATAGTTTTGATACTTTTCTGGTAATGTGCCACAATCGTTGAGGAATTTTCTCTTGATAAGAACCATTCTCCAATGCGCTGGTAAGGATGTTGATTTTCCCACCCCCAAAGACTAATGTAGTTTCCTTCTAACATTTGAGCAGCATGAGAAGGTCCACAATCATTGGCTACCGTAACTTTGCATTGTTTGATAGCTGAAACAATCTCTGGAATACTTGCATTCTTAAAAATTTGGTACTGATGTGGCAAGAGTTCTTTTTCTATGATGGGTACATCTTCTTCTTCTACTGAACCAATCAAGAAAACAAAGTTGGTGGAGGGTTTTTCTTTGAGTGTTAATTTTGCTAACTCTACAAAATTATGAACACCCCAGCGTTTATGTTCTCCCTCTCCACCTCCAATAAGAAAGCAAATTTGATTTTCTGATTCGTTAAGTTGAACCTTAGACGTTAAGCTATTATCTAATTGCTTAAATTTTTCAAACTTTTTATCTTCTGATTTATAAATATTCTGTCTTTCCAAATACTGCTCTAACAATCTCAAATAAAGAAGTCCACGGTAACAAGAAGTATCATTAAAAATGGAATATTGATAGGCTGATTTTTGCCATTTACTAGCAATAATTCCTATTCTAAATTTTGCTCCACTAAGAGATGCAAGCAAATGCGTAATTTCAGACTGGTGTCGTAAGTTGATGAGTAAATCTGGAGAAAAAGAACGCAAACTCTTCACTGTTTTGATATATGACCTTGACTTATCATAGAGTTCCATCTCATCAGCCAAATTATTTTTCAAAAATAAGTGATTGGATGTTACTGGCGACCAAATTTTCACCTTTGCAGACGGATATATTTCTCTTAATAATAGAAAAAAGGGAAATTGAACCAACATTGCCCCAAAAAAAGGTTTTTTAGGCATAAAAACAGCTATTTTTTTAATTTCTAAAGAGTTGTTTTTTTTCATAATATTTATACTTTGAAGTCGTTTAAGAATGCCTGTTTTCCAATAACATTGAGTTTACAAACTGAATAACGTGACCTTGGGATTAACAATAAGTTTTTTATTTGTTTAAAATAGATTAGACATAGTTCTTGGTCTGCTCTAACGAGACTGAACTCACTTAATTAAGGTCAGACCGATATAAAAAGCTCTTTCCAAGCTAGGAATAGTCCAAACCAATAAATTTCGTTATTTCATACACTGTTTAAAAGGAGCATAAATATTTTTGAATTAACTTCAATAAAAACCTATACTCATTCTTTATAGGACAAAGGAAAACAAATCTACACAATAAAATATTATCCTTAATATTTTTATAATAACACAAAATTTTAAAGTCGTATCTTTGTCCAACCAATACACTAGAAAACAAAAATATAATGCTCATTGCAAAAAATATAGTCAAAAAATACGGTTCATTGGAAGTTTTGCAAGGAATTGATGTATCGATTGCAAAAAAAGAAGTGGTAGCCATCACTGGCTCTTCGGGTGCAGGCAAATCTACATTATTACATATTTTGGGAACATTAGACTCTCCAGATAAAGGAGAAATAATAATAAATGGAGTAGAAGTTCAAAAACTAAAATCCAATAAACTAGCTCACTTTCGCAACGAACAAATTGGATTTATTTTTCAATTTCATAACCTTTTGCCTGAGTTTTCAGCCTTAGAAAATGTCTGTATGCCTGCTTTTATTGGAAAAAAATCTGTTAAAGATGCTGAAAAAAGAGCAATTGAACTTTTAGAACGTTTTGGAATAGCTGACAGAAAAGACCACAAACCCTCTGAACTTTCGGGAGGGGAACAGCAGCGTGTGGCAGTAGCAAGAGCATTAATCAACTCTCCAGCTCTCGTTTTTGCAGATGAACCAAGTGGAAACCTAGACAGTAAAAATGCAGAAGAGCTTCACAACCTGTTCTTTACACTACGAGAAGAATTTAGTCAAACTTTTGTTATCGTTACACACAACCCAGAACTAGCAAAAATGGCAGACCGAGAAATTGTTCTGAAAAAAGGTTTGGTTGTTGCGTAATTGTATAAATAGAAAATTTATTGTTTGATTTGAGAGTTTTTTTTTACCTTTTTTTTCATTAATTTGTAGTTAGCTTTAGCCCTAATCCTTTCATAATTCTAATTTAGTAACTGATAAAAGATGATAAGTAATTCAAGAAGAGAAGAACCTAGTGTTTCGATAGCCGAATTTGAACGCTTAATACAAGCAGGAGAAAGTTTTTTCTTTGAGATTGATACGTATGAATTTCTTTTGGAACATTATCGCAAAACAGCAGACTTAGATAAAGTCTTTTCAGTTTGTCAGATTGCACGTTCTCAACATCCTTTTTCAGTAAATTTTATTGTTGAAGAGGCAAGGGCGCATATTGTAAACAATGATTTTGATAAAGCACAGCATACTATCGAAGAAGCTGAAGCTCTACAACCTTTCGAAATTGAAGTACAAGTAACTAAAGCATGGATTCTTCAAGAGTGTTTTAAGTTTGATGAGGCTGCCGATATTTATAAAAAAGTGTTACCTCTTACAGATAGTAAAGAAAAAGATGAAATCTTATATCAGATTGGAAGCTGCTATCAAGCAAAAAACGACCTCAAAACAGCTATTCAATACTACAAAGAAACACTAATAGCAAACAAAGGACACAAAGAAGCCTTATATGAGCTTGCCTTTTGTTATGATGAGTTGGATAATTTGGAGGGTAGCATAAGTTTTTATAAACAGTTTATAGATAATGACCCTTATTCTGTAGAAGCGTGGTACAATTTAGGGCTTATTCAGATGCGCTTATCACTTTATAGAGACGCCATTACTTCTTTTGATTATGCTTCTATTATTGAAGATGGTTTTTCGTCTGCCTTTTTCAATAAAGGCAACTGCCACATGAATTTAGGACAATATGAGGAAGCTCTAAACTGTTTTTTAACTACTTCAAAACTAGAACAACCCACAGCCGAACTCTTCACACACATTGGGGCAGCCTATCAGAAATTAGAACGCTTTGCAGAAGCTCTCAACTTTTATAGAAAAGCACTAGAGTTTGACCAAGAATATGAAATGGCAGCCTTTGGTGTAGGAGAATGTATGGAGGAGCAAGAGCGTTGGAAAGAAGCCGTTCATTTTTATCAAAAATCTCTCAAAAACAATAAAAATATTGGTCATGCGTGGTTTGGAAAAGCTCGTTGTGAGTACCAACTTGGCAATATGATTTCGTGTATGGAAGCCTACGACAATGCATCAAGGATTTTGAGCGAGAATGTAGATGTGTGGCTCTCGTGGTCGCATGTATATTACAAAGAAGGGTGGTACGATAAAGCTATTGCCATTACAGAAGAAGCCTTAGAAATCATTCCCGAATCAGCTGAACTTCTCTATCGTTATGTAGCCTATCTGATGGGGGGAGGAAAATATAAAGCTGCCGTAATGGCTCTTGAAAATGCTATCTTGATAGCCCCAGAAAAGAAAAATTATATCTTGGAGTTTTTTACAGACCTCAACACTCAAAAAGCTATCTATAAAATTATTGAACAGTTAGAAAACTAAGAAGCTATTCATTCGAAGAGTTTTTCATTACTTTATTCTGTTATTTTAAAAAAAAAAGCAGCACTTCTACGATTAAAAGCGTCTAGTTATAAAATTAGGAGCAACATAAAAAATTGTAGAGTACTGGACATGAACAGATATGTGCTGTTTTGTGAGTCACAGAACAGGTGAAAAGTACCATTAGTTAGTGTTTTACCAACAACTTTTTATATCATGTCCAGTACTCTAAAAAAATTGGTACTTTTTTAAGAAGTAGAATATGTTTTATTCTACAATGATTTCCATTCCTCTAATTTGATTTGTATTTTTGTATTTTTGTATTTTAATCAAAATAAAAATTGGTGTACTAAAAAGATTGGTTAGTAATCAGAATGGAACAGACAAATAAGACTATTGAAGAAGCCATAGAGAAAGCAAAATACAGATTACGTATAGAAATCGCTGAAAAGTGTATTGCTAAAGGTATTCCTCAAGAAATCATAGGAGAAGTTTGTGGGTTTAGCACTCAAAATATGAAAGCCATTTCGGCTTCTTTATCAAGAAAAAATAATATATTTAAAGATATTGAAGACAGAAAAAAAGACAGAAGAAAGAATATAGAAAACACAAAAAAATTAGATAAAGAATTAAAGAAAATAGAACAAGACTATATTTCAGCATATAAGGAAAGTAGGCAACGAGAAGCAGATATTCTTAGAGAAAAGGCTGCAAAAGAAGCTCGCTTAGCTTTAGAGCAAATGAAAAAATATAAGAGAGAACAAGCTGCAAAAGAAGATGCTGTTAAGCATAACAAAATAATTTATCCCAAACGAAAACGAAGAAAAAAAGCTCCACCAAAGGATTACCTCAACGAACAACAGAAAAAAATATCTTCTGTTGGAAATTGTTACCTTAGAGGCTTAGATGTAGAGCAAGCTGCTTTATTTTCGAAAGTCAGTGTAAAAGAAGTAGAAGAAATTTACAAATCTTTTAAGGATAAAAATAAATAAGGTTTTAACTATCCTCTTTTAGTCAGACACAATGAATTTTATTATCAGATTATTATCAAACTAATGCTCAAATGAAATCAAAACAATTACTCTTTACAGTTATTATAACTTTCTTCTGTACTGGACTCTTCTCCAAAACACTTGCCCAAACTTCGGAGCGTTTGGTGTACTTCACAGATAAAAACGGAACTGCATTCTCTACCAGTCGTCCGTTAGAATTTCTTACACAGAGAGCTGTTGATAGAAGAGAAAAACAAGGCATTGAAATAACAGAGCAAGATTTGCCTGTAAATGCAGAGTATGTTGCTGAACTAAAAAATTTGGGAGCAGTTGTTCCTTATACTATCAAGTGGTTTAATGCTGCCATTGTAGTAGCAGACGAGGCTACTTTTACAGAAATTTCAAACCTTTCTTTTGTAGAAAAAATAGATAGAATAGTTTACAACGAAAACTCAAACCAAATAACTAGAATTTCTGCCACTTGCGATATAGAGAACCCAAATGAGGAAGACTGCCAAGAAATTTATGTAGCAGACCTTAAAGAGATAGAAGAGAATGAAGAAAACTTCAACTACGGAAATTCTTTAGCTCAAATACAAATGTTAGGAGCAGATAAAATGCATGAGCAAGGATATTTAGGACAAGGAGTTCATATTGCCGTTTTGGATGGAGGTTTTACGAATGCGAATACACTTTCAGCCTTTACTCATGCCGATATTTCTTTTGTGTATGATGTTGTAGGAAATGGGCAAAATGTGTATCAAGGCTCTTCTCACGGAACAAAAGTACTTTCTGCTATGCTCTCAAAAATTGAAGGACAACTCATAGGAACTGCTCCAGAAGCAACATATCATCTGTTTAGAACAGAAAATGCTAGTAGTAGTTATGAGAAGCCTATTGAAGAAGCATTTTGGGCTGTAGGGGCAGAAAAAGCTGATAGTTTGGGCGTAGATATTATCCAATCTTCACTAGGTTACTATGATTTTGAGAATCCATCTTATAATTATACTCACGAAGATTTAGATGGAAAAACAGCTCTTATTTCAAGAGCAGCACAAATAGCAAGCGAAAAAGGAATTGTAGTGGTTACAAGTGCTGGAAATAGTGGGAATGATTCTTGGGGGAAAATTTCGTTTCCTGCAGATGCAGAAGGAGTATTGGCAGTAGGCGCAGTAGATGTAAACGGAGAAATTGCTAATTTTTCTTCTCGTGGAAATACTGCTGATGGAAGAATTAAACCTGATGTAATGGCAATGGGTTCAGGAACAGTACTTTGGAACGAACAAGACCGTCTGATTACTGGAAGTGGAACTTCGTATGCAGCTCCTCTTGTAGCTGGCTTGATTGCTGGTTTTATGCAACAAAATCCTGACCTTACAGCACAAGAAATTATGACGATTGTTCGCCGTGCTGGAGATAGTTATTTTGATGCTAATTCAGAATACGGATATGGTATTCCAACTTTCAAAAGACTTAATGATATTATTTTGAGTAATGAAGGTTTGACAAATGAAAACTCACAGGTTCGTATTTTTCCAAATCCTGTTAAGAGTAGTCTGAAAATAGAAATTGACGAAAACCTCTTTACTACCAACCAAGAGCTACATCTTGCAATATACAATCTTCAAGGAAAAATAATTTTACAAGATGTTTTAACTTCTAGTAAAAGTGAAATTGAATTTCCTACTGTTCCAAAAGGAATGTATATCATTCATATAGAAGGACAAAATTATCAAGGAACTATAAAAATGTTGAAAGATTAGTTTTTAACTCCTCTATTTTAAAAAGGCATTGCAATGTATTTTGTGATGTCTTTTTTTATACTAAAAACTATCTTTTCCGTCTTTATTATACCAATATAAAAACTATTTTGCCCTCCATCTATATGAAACTCTTACAAAAACCTATCTTACCACTCTTCATTCTTATACTAATTGCATCAGCTTTTGTGTATAGAGATTTTATAAAAGACTACAATGATACAGAGAAGCAGATTTTAAAGTACAGCTATGAGCAAAATCAAGGTATCAAGCAAGAGTTTTTACGTAGAGTAGAGCAAAACAAAAGAAGGTTAGAAGATGAAATAGAAGGAAGAATGATAACAATTTGCCTCAATGAAGAATTTGATGGTAAAATCAAACAGCTTAACGAAGTCTATGCTCAAACTGTAAAAAACTATTTTGTCAGTAAAGACAAAATACTAGAGTTCAATAAAAATTCAGATTATAAGTACCTTAACAAGATTCCAAAACTAAAAGAGTTGCAACTTCAAACAGCCTTTCAGTATTACATCAAAGAAGTCTCAAAAGTAGATTCTACCATTGCCCAAACCTATCAAGATTTTGTATTTGAGAAAGGCAGAAGTGACCAAGAAATCTATGATTTTTATTTTGATACAGACAAATATTTACAAGCCTTTCATTACTCTCGTTTTGAAATCGAACTTGCACAGATGTATTATGATGATGTAAAAGTTTTAGTGGATAAATTCTCACTTGCTCCTTTCAATCTTGATATAAAAGATGCTAAAGTAGTTCCATTTATCATTCCTACTATAAAAGATGAGAAGTTTACAGATGAATATAGTATCGAAACAATTACTTGCTTTCCATTTGATAGGCAAAATACAAAAGTCGTTTATCCAAAAGGAATGGAAACTGTTTTTGATGAGAATGGATTTATTGTCATTCCAAAAGAATATAGAAAAGACAGTTTAGCACGCTTTGAAGTTCAGTTTCCAATAGATTGTGGAAGAGACACTACATTAGGCATCGTCATAGATTTTAAAACTTATAACGAATATTTCAATGATGAAAAGTAAGTCGCTAGTAACTATTTTATGGGTTTTAGTTTTTGTTTTGGGCAGCTATTTCTTATTCTCCTCGTTTAGTAATAAAGAAAATTTAGCTCTAGCAGAAAGCAGTAACTTTTTAAAAAATGCTTCTTTCAAAGTGCATCAGTCTTTGGTTGATAAATATTTGAAAGACTTAGAAAATTTAGGAGTTAGAGAAGAAAGTATATTTACAGGAATTGATAAAGGTTTTAACTTCGCAGATTCGTTATATCAAGTAGATAAAATAAGTTGGAAAGAATTAGAGAAGAATATCCCCAAAAGCCATTTTAAAATATCAGAAAAAAAATGGAACAGCCTAACAGAAAAAGAGAAGGAAATGACTATGTTAGATGATATAGATGCTTTCATTTTTAAACACAGACCTGTGCTGAATTACGTTTCTGGTAACGAAAAAGTAAATCAAATTAATAAAATTTGGCTCTATCAATCTTATATAGAAATATGGAAAAAACGTCTTTATAATATCAGTTATTGGTCTATAATGTATGATAAAATTAGTATAGATGTTTTGGGTTTAAGAGGAAACAGAATAGCTCTGATTTACAAACGCAACACAAATCAGTATAATTATGAGAAAGCTAGAAAAAACATCTTTTCCAATAAAAGTGACACTACCATTTTCTATCCAAGGTTTAGTGCGTTTTCTAAAGATTATAGAGGAAAAAATAAGCCTTATTTTAAGATAGAAGTCAAGAAAGGACAGCGAAAAGATTTTGCAATAACACCACTTAATAATGAAAAATAAACCTATACTTTCTTTAATTTTATGGCTTTTGGCAGTTGCTTTGGGTGTATTTTATTTTGTTACAAAAAAAGAAAATAGAGATTTGGAGGCTATTTCTGAAACTAGATATGCTATTGAAGTTACCAGTAACAATCTTTTGGATAACTCTATATTCGAAATGGAAAGGCAAACGTTTGAGATAGGACAACTTCCACACTATGTAGCCATTTTAAAAAAAGTGAATAGAAATAAAGACTTACTAGATTCAGTAAGAAAGCAAAACAAATTGGACTATAGAGAATTAGAAATTCAAATAGATACAAATTGGATAAAACTTCCATCAGATGAGGTTACGTATTGTATAGAATGTTCCTCTAAAAAAATAAAGGAAATTCATCAAAACTTGCTTTACAAATATTTCCAAGTGCTTTTGATGGAAGAAAGAGGCAAAATGGGAGAGTTTTTTTTAAAATTTGACAGAACAATATTTTTGGTTGGCTTAGGTAACAAAATTTATTTAATTGATGACCATGATACTTACCCTAAGGTTCTTATAGCTCCAGACTTCACACCACAAAAAGGCTACGATACTAAATTTAGTTTCAATGAAAGCGATACCGTAGTTTTTAAAGTTGTAACAGAGTTTTATAGCAAGGAACGAGAAGACGAAATCAACTACTACCAAGTAATAGCCAAAGATAAAAAAAGAGCAAAAATTACTTCGCCTTTTGATTATCAAGAAATAGAATAATTAGAACTCTAACTTCACACCCAAAACAACATTAATTCCCAAATCATTGGCAAAATAACGTTGTCTATTCAGATAATCTCTGTATTCTATATTGAACAAATTATCAGCCTTTGTAAAAATGCGCCATTGCAATTTTTGTCCTTGAATGTTTGTCGAAACCCTCAATCCTACTAAATTATACCCATCTGGAGGAAGCGTAAAATCTTGTTCTGCCAACAAATCGTTTTGCCTAAACACATAACGATTCGTGATTTCAAACTGCGTGTTGGTTAGCTTTCTTCTTTTTTCTGTATTTCCAATAGAAATAGGCTTTTGAATCTGATAGCGTAAACCTACCTGCAAATTATTAGAAGGCATATTTATAAGTGGCAAATTGTTTTCCAAGTCCTTTCCTTTTATGTAGCTATAATTTGCCTTTACATCCAAAGATTTTGAAAATTTATATCGTGTAGAAATGTCCAAGCCATACATCTGTGCGTTGGTCTGTCTATACTTAAAAACTGGAAAAGCACCACGAATTGTTAGTCGAAACTCTTTTTCTGGATTGAGATAAATATAGTCTTTGATATTTTGGTAATACAACAAGGTTTCAAAAAATAATTTTTCTTTGATATTTCCACTTAGAGAAAATGTATTTTTGATAGATTTTTCAGTATTCAGATTTGGATTTCCTTCCTCAATTCCACTTACACCTTGATGCAATCCATTGCTAAAAAGTTCGTTTACGGCAGGATTGCGAGTAGCCAAGCCAAGATTATACGACATTTGTATATGCTCACTCAGTTCATAGTTTATGCCTAAAGAAGAACTAAAATTATCAAAATTATTATCAAAACGAATAATCTCTCTAGGAACAGTTCGACTGATGGTAACAGCATTTTGAATCGTATTTTGATAACGAAAACCTGTTTCAAAAAACCAACGATTTACTTTTTTGGTCAAGACGGTAAAAATGCCAGTTTCATAACTTAAATAATCTGGAATGAGTGGCAAAATTCCTGTTTCTGGGTCGTTGGTGTTATCTGTAATAGTAGATTGTAATCCAACTTTGAATAACAAATTATTTTTAAATTCTTTATTATATTT
Source organism: Bernardetia sp. (assembly GCF_020630935.1). Taxonomy (NCBI): domain Bacteria; kingdom Pseudomonadati; phylum Bacteroidota; class Cytophagia; order Cytophagales; family Bernardetiaceae; genus Bernardetia; species Bernardetia sp. The sequence goes on along the minus strand of NZ_JAHDIG010000028.1, from coordinate 30,192 downwards.
AATTTCAGAAAAATAAGAATATTGCTTTAAACTTAGGGCAGGGATTTCGGAGCGTCCACTTCTACGAACATCAAACTCTTTTCGGAGGTTGAGTTGTGTAGCAAAAGTAAAATCTAAAAACTGTTCAGTGTCGTTTTCTCTATCTTTTTTAGTATCAAAATATTTCTTTGAGTGAACTTTGAAAAGGTGATGATTTACTTTTTGTTTTGGAGCATCAATAGCATAGCTAAAATCATCTTCCGTAAAAAAAGGAACTTCACGCTCAAAGGCATTTTCTAAATCGGTTAGGTTTCCAACGTGTGAACCACGCAAAATTCCTAGTTCTGTATTGAAGGAGCTAAAATATAATTCTGTAAAAAAATTGTCTGTAAATTGTTTTTCTAGTTGTATGGCAATATTTGCTTCTTGATGTCCTGTGTTGTTTAGAAAATAATTAGGTGTTTTTTTATCTCCACTTTTTTTGAGCGTTCCATTGATTTTCCATGCTACTATTGGACTAAACTGTTCTAATTGTAGGTTTATGCCATGTCCCCTGCCATTGGTTTCAAAAAAATAGCTTGTATTTCCGTGCAAATGAGGCTCTCTTTCTATACGTGCAGGCTCTACCAAAATAACACTTCCCAAATTTGAACCTTGATACTCCAAACTAGAAACACCTTTTACAACTTTTATTTTGTTGGCTACTAAAGGGTCTATTTCTGGAGCGTGGTCGTTGCCCCATTGCTGTCCACTTTGTGCGATGCCATTGTTTAGAATAGTAAGACGATTTCCATACAATCCGTGTACGACAGGTTTTGAGATGCCATTTCCGTTTTTGAGTGTACTTACCCCAGAAATTTCCTCTAACATATTTGATAAATTCTGATTCGAATTATCTAAAATATGTTGATGATTGAGAGTTTGTGTATTTTGAGTAGAAGTTATTGCCTTATCACTAATCACAACACTTTCCAAAACGGTATTGAGAGCGTGAATTTCCACATATAGAATCGTATCTTTTTCTACATTAAGAAAAACGCTATGATTTTCTCCACTCACATGGCTAAAAACAAAATGGTGTTTGCCTTTACAAATATTTTTGAGTTCGAAATAGCCTTTTGCATCGCTAGCAGTTCCTTTTAGTGTTTCTTTATTATATACATTGACAAACTCTAAAGGCTGATTGGTATTTTCATCGATGATAAAACCCGAAAGTGTCAAGTTACAGTCTTGAGAAAAAGCTACTGTAAAAAATGAAAAGAAAAATAGTAACAGAAATAACTTTAAAAATTGGCGTTGCATAAGAAAAAAAGAGAAGGGAAATTTTTATTTATGCAAAGATAATCAAAGATAATTTCTTTTTGCAATAGAGTTGCATTTAGAAAAAATTATATCTCCTTAATTAGTAGGATAGTTGATTACTACTCAATACATTAAACTTCGCTCATATAAATTGCTGCTCTTTTCTTGTTAAAATCAAGAAACCAATAAAATCTATACAAGAACTGCAAAAATAATCTCTCATCTAACAACTATTTATTCTACTACTTTTCTAGGGATATTCATAGGTAGGCGAGTAAGAAGTTCATAATTGAGTTGGTTGCTCATCTCTCCGAAACTTGCTACACTGATTTCTTGGTCGCCTTGTCTTCCTATCAGAATAACTTCATCACCAATTTCTACATTCGGATTTTTTTCTAAATCAATTATCATTAAGTTCATATTTACCACTCCTACTACTGCCATACGCTCGCCACGAATCAAAACTCTCCCCATATTACTAAGACTTCGGCTATATCCGTGTGCATACCCTACTGGTACAATCGCAATTTTCATTTTTTGAGAGGCTAAAAAAGAAGTTCCATATCCTATAAATTCGCCAGCCTCAACTTCTTTTATTGTCATTACCCTACTTTTCCAAGACAAAATTCGTTTGAGTGGGTCTTGGAGAGTTTTGTTATCTTTCAAATATTGGATAAGTGTTTCTTGTGTAGGAAAAAAACCGTACTGCAAAATTCCAATTCTGACCATATCCATTTGAGTTTGTGGGTAGGCGATAGCTGCAGCCGAACAAGCTGTATGGTACTTTTTTGGAAAGAAACTAGGGGCTTTTTTGCGCTTGAAACGTTTTACAATTTTTTTATAATTGATAATTTGTGTCTTTACCCTAACATAGTTTGCAATACTTTCTGCACCTGCATAATGTGTACAAATACCTTCTAAAATATAGCAGTTTGGGTACTTTTCTAATAGTTCAAATACTTTAGGAATTTCTTTTTTGGGTATTCCCAAACGGTTCATTCCTGTTTCCATTTCTAAATGAATTTTGATAGGAATTTGTATCTTTTGAGCAATAGAAAGTCCTGCTTGAAGTCGTTCTAAATCAAAAATATAGACTTCTATAGCTGTTCGTATAGCCCACTCTAGTTCCTCATCTCCTATCATTCCCATTATCATAATTTGAGTATTTTCAGCTTTGAGTTTCTCAACTTCAAAGGCTTCATCTGCTGAAAAAACAGAAAAATGACGAATACCACATTCTTCTGCCAAGGGTACAAAGTTTTCTATTCCGTGTCCGTAAGCGTTTCCTTTTACAACAGAAGACAAAACGACATCTTTACCTATGAGTTGCCTTAAAAAATTGTAGTTATTTTGAAGTGCCGATTTACTAATTTCTATGTGGGAAGTTGAAAACATTAATTTTAGTGCTGGTTTTGAGTTTTGTATATCGTCAAAGTTAAGAGTCTTAGTATTTTAAATCAAGCGTACAATAATATTGTTATGGTTCTTGCGCCATAAAAAAACTGTCCATAGAAAAAATGAACAGTTTATTATTTTTCTTATGATACCAAAATAAAAATTAAACAGCACCTAAAAGTATGTCGGTACTGCCCTATTGGGCTGACCTAATTGGAAAATAAGGTCAGTCTCGCAGAGCAGACCGAAGTATTAGAGTAAAGTAGTTTTTATCTTGGTATGAGTTATGATAATTTCAAAACCTACTCTCTATCAAAACTTACTCTCATTCCCTTTTGGCTCTCGTCAAACTTTCCATTTTCGTAAGCAATATGTCCAGAAACAATCGTGTGTGTAATCTGTGAATCAAATGTAGCTCCTTCAAATGGCGACCACTTACATTTATATTCTAAATTTTCTTTTGTTACCATCGTTGGATTTTCCAAATCAAAAAGCACTAAATCGGCAAAATAACCTTCTCTGACAAAGCCTCTATCCTTTATTTGAAAACAAATGGCTGGCGCATGCGCCATTTTTTCGGCTATTTTTTCTAACGAAATTTTATGTTGTTTATAGGCTTCTAAAAGCATCAGAAGAGAATGCTGTACCAACGGAACGCCAGAAGGAGCATTCCAATAGTTGTTTTGCTTTTCTTCCCACGTGTGAGGAGCGTGGTCGGTAGCAATGATATCCAAACGGTCGTCTAAGAGAGCTTCCCAAAGTGCATCTTTATTTTGGGCTTCTTTTATGGCAGGATTACATTTGATTTGAGAGCCTAATTTTATGTAGTCCACAGCATCAAACCAAAGGTGATGTACACAAACCTCTGATGTGATTCGTTTTTCAGCCAATGGAATATCATTTCTGAATAAATCTAACTCTTTGGCTGTCGAAATATGCAAAATATGCAAACGAGTATTATATTTTTTAGCAAGTTCTATCGCTAGGCTAGACGACTTATAACAGGCTTCTACGTTTCTTATTTCTGGGTGCAGACGCATCGGAACGTCATCTCCGTATTCTGCTTTGGCAAGTTGTTCATTATTCTTAACCGTTTCTTCATCTTCACAATGCGTAGCGATAAGCATATCGGTCTGGCTAAAAATGGTTTCCAGTGTTTTTCTGTTATCCACAAGCATATCCCCAGTAGAAGAACCCATAAAAATCTTTAGTCCACAAACGTTATTTTTGTCCGTCTTCAATACTTCATCCAAGTTCTCATTCGAAACGCCCATAAAAAATGAATAGTTGGCAAGAGAATCTTTTGCAGCAACTTCGTATTTATCAGCCAATAATTTTTGAGTAAGAGCCTGTGGCTTGGTGTTTGGCATTTCCATAAATGTCGTTGTTCCACCTGCTACGGCTGCTTTTGCCTCTGTATAAATTTGTGCTTTATGAGTAAGCCCCGGTTCTCTAAAATGCACTTGGTCATCAATAACCCCTGCCATAGCGTACTGTCCTTTTGCATCGATAACAGTATCAGCACTTAGGCTAGAAAGGTCATTTTCTATTCGGCTAAAACGTCCGTCTTCTATAAAAATGTCTTTTTCCTCAATCTTACCTTCATTGATAAGTTTGGCGTTCAAGATTAAGATGGATTTTTTCATGTGTTCTGCTTGGTTTTGTATAATTGAAAAAATTGTAGTCTAAAATTAGAGAATAAAAAATAGGCTTGCAAAGACAGATAAAATTATCTTACTATAATAATGGTTCGCTTCTATGGAGCTTAACACAAACATATTTCTTAAAACTACCAACGAACAGCCCTTACAGGGCTATTATTCAACCTCGTTAGAGTTAAACTGTTGGTAGCCAAAAGATAGGTTTTGTAATTCTAAGTTCCGTAGGAACGCTCCTTTACATTTATTGCTAAATTATTAGAAAATCAAAGATGATGAGATTGTTTGTTATAACTAGAAATATTGCTTTACTAATGCTCCCCTTCCTTCTAATGATAATCATAAACGAAGCTTTAAGACCAACTATCAAAGAAAAACCATTTAGTCAAAATAACATTATAGCTATAAATTCAGCTTTAAAACTAGAAAATAAATGTTCTTGGGCGTGTCACAATGTAGAAAATTATTGTAGAAACCATCACGTAAAAATTCTAAAAAATTACCTTCATATTTCTGACCCAATTTATTTTGGAACGATTCAACTTTTACTTTCAACAGGTAAATATAAAACTGCTAACGTAGCTATTTTGGTTATTTTTATTCCTTTGCTAATGTATCTCTTGTTGATAAAATCTTTGTCCTTGCAGAGAGAAATTAAAAAAGCTAAGGTTTCTAAAATGAGTGGTTTATTCCTACTTTTTATGGGAAATATGGTAACGCAAGTTTATTTTTACTGTACAAATTTTATCATCAACTTAGCTAATCTTTTAGGCTTGTCGTATTACGAAATCAACTTTTTTATATTCTGTGTTATTTATCCTTTTCTGCTTTTTAGTTTATTGCTGATTTTCGTTGTTCAGAGGGTTAGATTAGTAAGAAAATTGCAATAACTGTTATTTTAGCTATATTCAAATTTAAAGACCTAATAAAATGATAGGTCGTAGATTTACCAAATTACTATTCAGAAATGAAAAAACTAAAAATTATTTTAATTTTTCTGAGCACATTTTTTTACATAAACATCGCTTTAACGCAAACGACAAGTACTGAATGTAATATAGAAGATATTATGTTAAATGGAGTAAGTTTTGGCAATATTCAAAAAAAGACTTTTCAATCACCTTATTATCGTAGTTCTGTAAAATATAATGAAATAGTAGATGTTTATGAAACCTGTCTAGCAGACAAGGAAGGTAAAAATGAGGTCTGTTTTATAGAGAAACGTTTGAACTCTTTTTCATTTGGCTCTGATACTAACCAAGTTCTTAGCATTGAGGGAGTGAAATATTATATAGGTAAAATAGTAGAACGAGAAACATACAACATCGACATCTCAATAGAAGATGATGGGAGGCGTTTATATATTAGTATTAGAAACAATAAAATTAGCTTTATGGAACTATGGACACCTACATAGGGTAAAGTACCTGTTTCTTCTCTGCTACTGAAAAATGGATAAGAGAAAGTTTATTACTTGTATTTTCCAAATGACAGCTATGTATTCTGCATCTTAACCGTGATTTTCATAGTTTTCCCAAATCTTACGCTCTTCGACAAAAGAACTAGAAATTGCCTTACAAATTAGAATAATCTTTCGTAGTTTTGTTATATCTAAAACAGAATTAAAGAAAGCGTTTGAATGCAATTTGAGAATAAAAATACAGCACTTCCCAAGTTTTTTGCCATAGACAATGTAGTAGAATCTTTGCAAGAGGAATTTGAAAAAAATAATCTTCGCAAGACTTCTGAGTACCGTTCTTTGGGTGCTTTTGCTTCGCAGTTTCATAGCCTTCCAGACGATAACTTGCTCAAGACAGCTATTCTGTCTCATCAAATTGTAGAGCCACTTCTCAAACTTCTTTCAGAAGAAAATCAGTATTCTTTTCTGCAAGAGGACATTCTATTCAAAAAATTAGAGGCGTTTTCATCTTTCTTTAAAAATGGCTTTTTAGAACAATGGAAAAAGTATTCTTTGTCATTAGAAGAACTTATTTCAGATTTTTCTAAGCCTAAAAAAGAACAGCTTTTTGTCTATTGGCAAAACAAATTTGAACTCGGTATTGCACCTTTAGAGTTTTCAAGTTTTATCCAACAATCGATTGCTAATATTGAAGCTCCATCGCTGTATCAAAGCACATTTTTTCAAGATATTCAGCCTTCTATCGGACATTCCTATACTTCTACGCTTTCAATTTGGTCATATTATTTTTGGAAAATAAAAGACACTACCAAGCCTACTTTTTGGGCAAATGCAGCCTATTTTGTAGATGTTCCCAAACAAACGTTGCTTTTTGGCTCGCAAGAGAGTGAGGCAGAAGAGTTTTATCGTTCCATTGACGCAAAATATCATATTATCGTAGGAAATTCTTTCAAGACAAGCCAACCTACCCAGTTAGTTTATAGTAAAGAAAACGATAAGAATGAGAATAAAACAAAAGATAAAAATAGCGAAGAGGCAGATTTTTCAGCCATAGATAACCGTGTAATGGCTGCCTATACTCCGATTTATGAGAAGAACAATTTTTCTCCTGTGCCTTTGCGTTTTGTGCGTTGGGCTACGGATAGGCTTACTGATAAAGGCGTTGTAGCTATTTGGTTGCCTTCAATAGTTCTTCATGCGCCTACGTATGAAGGTTTTAGAAAGCGTGTGCAGTCGGAGTTTGATAGTGTATATGTGATGGATTTGGACTATAAAAATGTAGATAAAGAAAATCCGACAAACATAATTGAAGAGAAAACAGAACTTTCTAAAAATGAAAAAGACAACAAAAAGAGTTTTAGCAACAAAGAAAACGAATCAGCATTACTTTTTTTAGTCAGAAAAAATAAGCAGAATTACTCTAATGGTTTTCGTTTGGCTCATTTGCGTTCTCAATGCCCTGTTTATTATTGGAAACCTACCAAAAACTTCAAATCGTTCAAAAATTTTGGAGAAGCCTTAGCCCGAACACAGTTTCAAAACCTCTCTTTCAAGAAGGTTAGTCAAGCCGTAAATTATTGGATTGCACTTCCAGAAGATGATTTCTTAGGCTTTATGCCACTCACTCACAAAGCTACCCAAACAGCCAAGTTTGCAGACGAAGAAACAGCACTTTTCAAATGGGCTTCGCCAGCACTTCTGACAGCAAGAGACGAGTGGATGTACGATTTTGATAAAGAAAATTTAGCAAAAAAGGCGAATTACTTTAGTGATATATATGAGCAGGAACGAAAAGCGTGGCACAGTTCAGAACAAAAAGAACTCTTGCCCAACTTTTTAGGCATAAAATCGAAAGAGAAAGAATCAAAAATAAAATGGAATGCCGAGCTAATGCAACATCTAAAGCGAGACGAAGCCACAGAATACGATTCATTTAAAATTAGGGAGGCTTCCTATCGTCCGTTTGTAAAGCAATTTGTTTATGTGGATGAGGTAATTACGCACCGTCCGTATCAGCAGTTCCGTTTTTTTCCACTTCAAAAAGAGCAAACTCCTAATCCAACCATTTGTGTAACCGTTCATAAACAAGTGCCTTTGGTGGTTCACGCTACGAATTTTATCCCAGACAATGGTTATGGCGCAAGAGCAACTTATACATTTGCTAAATATTATTTTGATGAAGAGACAGATTCTTTCAAAGAAAATATCACAGATTGGGCATTGGAGCAGTTTCGTCATCATTATTCTTCAAAGCCTGTGAAGTTCAAAGCCAAAAACTTCAAGGAGCTAAAGAAGAATTTACAGTCTATGAAAGACAATCAAGTAGAGGCAAGAACGCTTACCAAAGACACTATTTTTGCCTACATTTATGCTGTTTTACATTCGCCAGACTACCGTAAAAAATATAAAAAAATCTTGCATACCGAACTTCCACGTATTCCGATGTATGAAGATTTTTGGAAGTGGGCAACGTGGGGAGAAAAACTTCTAAATCTTCATCTAAACTATGAAGATGCTATCATCTATCCATTAGAACGAGAAGAAAAAGAAGACGATGATAATGAAAAAAATAACAAAAAAGCTATCTTAAAGGCTGATAGAGTGCGTAGCTTGGTTTGGATTGATGAAAACACGTATCTGAAAAATATTCCAGAAGAAGCGTGGCACTACCGACTGGGTGTTAGAAGTGCGCTAGAGTGGGTTTTGGAACACCACAGCGAACGCAAACTAAGGGATAAAACAGTAAAAAAAGCCGTTGAGAAAGGACTTTTTACTACTTATTCCTTCGAAAATCAAAAAGAACATCTGATAGAGCTTTTGAGGAAAGTTTGTAGAGTGAGTGTAGAGACAGTTAAGGTTTTGAGAGAGATGGAGGGATAAAACCCAATTTTTCTTACATCTAATAATTTACCTACCTTTACACTATAAAAAAATTCAACACTATGAACTACAATATTTTAGCCTTTCTAACAATCAGTTTTCTCTTTTATAGTTGTTCAAATGAAGCTAAAAAAGAAATCGAAACTACAGATGTAGATTTTGGCACGAAAAACGCACAGTTTCGCAATACTGAAACCAAAAACGTAAGCCCTTACGCTATGTTTGGAGACAGCTCTTTTGTCTTGATGACAGAAGAGGAGAGAAATAATAAAAATTATTTAGAAATTGTGAATCAAGATAACTCACAGGTTTCTCGCTTAGAAATGGACTCCAAAACAGGTAAGGTCTCTTTATTTGATAAAAATGGAACAGTCTTGAAAACATTTTTCATAGATACAAAAGATGTAGCTAAGTTTTTGAGTGTAGATCCATTAGCTAAAAAATACCCAGATATTTCTCCTTATGCCTTCGTAGCAAATAGCCCACTCCAATATACAGACCCAGATGGTCGGATAATTGTCGATAAAGATGGGAATATTGTGGTTACTGCTACTGGCGAAAGTCATACAGCAAATGCGTCCTCTGAATTAGTTACAAAATTAGATGGAAAAACATCATATTATGAGGTTGAGTATGACTATGATGTTGTGACTATTTATGCAAATGATGGAAGACCTATTTCAGCTAATCTAGTAACTGCTGTTAGATTAATTACAATGACTGTAGACGATAAAACGGGTAAATATAAAAAAACTATAAAAGCTGGAACCACCAATGATATAGACTGTGAAACAAATTGTCATGGGCTTACATTTACAAATGAGAGATTACGTATTAGTAACCCTGATGTAAACGATATTTTAGCTGGTGATAATCACGAAATAGTAGATAATGAAGTTGATGCAGATGCTATCATTTTTAGTGATTTTGACGGTGATACTAATCATTCTGCAAATCGAAATGAAGATGGTACTTATGATGCAAATGATGGAGATGCGATTTCATTTTATAATATTCCATTATCTGAGGCTCGTGGACTAAGTGATCCACGTAAAGATATTTTTATTAAAAAGTCTCCAAATAGAGCTTTTCATACTGATAGAGGCAACGTAAGTGATAGAGGTATAAGACTTATTGAAGGAAAGAGACAAATAAGAAAATTTGAAGAAAATCTACAGAATGAATTAAATAAAAAATGAAAAACAAATATTTGCTCTTATTATTTATTAACTTTTTCATTACTGCAAAATTATTTGCACAGTGCGACTGTATGTCAGATCCAAAAGCTACACTATTTGCTAATAATAAGCAGAAAAAAAAAGTTTACACAATAACATTTAGAGAAGATACTGCAAAAGTTATTGTATTTGCAATGGAATTAAAAAGAAAGAAAAGATATGTATTCAAGACCTATGATAAATACGGCAAAAAAACTGAAAGAATAAAAGTAGATATAAAGACGGTACGAAGAGAGCCTTTGTTTGAAAACGTCATAGATGGCAAAGTACAAGAACAAATAGAGTTTTGTCCGACAGAGAAAAATCTCTTTTTTATGGAGGTACGTTTACTAGCTCCTAAAAAGCCATACTGTACTTGTGCCTATGTTATTATGTTTATTGAGGATAAATGACAGAGAAAATTAATTATCATTCAGAATGAAATATTTACAAATATTATTTATTATTCTACTTCTCTTCTCCTGTCAAGCTACACTAGAAGAAAAAAAAACAGAAGTTTTACCTACAAACATAGTAGAGACAGCACTAAAACTACAAACTCCAAAATTTGAATTAGATTCTTCTGTCGTTCATACAGACAACAAATACTATAATGCAGCTTTTCAAGAGATAAATCAAATGTTATTGGATGAAATTCCTCTTGACTTCAAACGTGCTGTGTTTTTGGTAGAATGGGCGTACTCACAAGGAGAGCTAGATTATACTACATTTTGCAGTGAAATAGACAAGATAGCCAAAGATTTGAATGCCTTTGTAGCTTCAAAAGGACTTTCTAGCTACAAAACGGCTGGCAATTATGCGCTTTTTGAGTTTTTTACCAAGCCACACAAAATGAATAATCATAAGCCTTATACGTATGATTTTGAAGATTTTTATGGAAAAGAAGACCATAAAAGTCTGTTTGTTACGAAGCTATTGAAAACACATAAAGGACAGTGTCGTTCTATGCCAATGCTGTATAAAATATTAGCTATTGAAATTGGCGCAAACGCACACTTAGCTCTCGGTCCGAATCACATGTATATCAAACATTTAGATGAACAAGGAAAATGGGTAAATATAGAACTTACAAATGGTAATTTTTCATCAGATAGTTGGATGATTTCTTCTATGGATATTTCAGCAGAAAGCATTAGAAAAGGTGTATATATGAAAGAACTCACTCTTAAAGAAAGTATAGCATTTTGCTTAAAAACATTAGAAGGTGCGTATGAAAGTCAGTATGGATATTCAAATTTCAATTTGGCTTGTGTAGATACTTCGTTGGTTTATTTTCCTAACTGTATCTCTACTTTGGCAGCAAAAAGTAATGCCTTACGTCATTTTGGAATAGCTTTTCAAAAGAAACATGGTAGCTATGAAAATGCTTGGTTAAAAGAAAACTACAAGAAGTTCAAAGAAGTAAATGCAAAAATGGAAGCACTAGGATTTAGAGAAATGAACCAAGACAAATATGAGGCGTGGGTAAAATCCATGGAAGAAGAGCGAAGTAAGCAACTAGCTAAAATGAAGTAACAAACAAAAACCGAAACTCAAAAAAATTGAATTTCGGTTTTTTTTTATAAATGCCCTTATATTATTAACCTAAATACGGCTTCAAGGCTTTACTACGTGTCGTATGACGCAGACGACGGATAGCTTTTTCCTTAATCTGACGAACACGCTCACGAGTAAGATTGAATTTCTCTCCAATTTCTTCTAGTGTCATTGGATGCTCTCCGTTAAGACCAAAGTAATACGTAATTACGTCAGCCTCACGAGGTGTAAGTGTAGATAATGCTCTCTGAACCTCACGACGAAGTGAATCGTTCATGAGTTCTGAATCAGGCTTATCTTCTGTATCATTTTCCAAAACGTCTAAAAGCGTATTGTCTTCACCCTGTACGAATGGCGCATCCATAGAAACGTGGCGACCCGAAATTTTAAGCGTATCAATTACTTCTGATGGAGTAATTTCTAGCTCATCTGCTAATTCCTCTGGAGAAGGCTCACGCTCATAACGCTGCTCTAATTCAGAAAAAGTCTTTGAAATTTTGTTGAGTGAGCCTACACGGTTGAGAGGCAAGCGAACGATACGAGACTGCTCTGCCAAAGCCTGCAAGATAGACTGACGAATCCACCAAACGGCATACGAAATAAACTTAAAACCACGAGTTTCATCAAAACGCTGTGCAGCCTTGATAAGACCTAGGTTTCCTTCATTGATAAGGTCTCCTAGAGAAAGTCCTTGATTTTGATATTGCTTAGCAACCGAAACAACAAAACGCAAGTTAGCTTTTGTCAATCTTTCTAGTGCAATTTGGTCGCCTTCACGAATACGCTTTGCTAGTTCTACTTCTTCATCAGGAGTAAGCAAATCTACTTTTCCAATCTCTTGGAGGTATTTGTCTAGTGATTGACTTTCTCTGTTGGTTATCTGTTTGCTGATTTTTAGTTGTCTCATCTACTGTGGTTTCCTATTGATAAAAGGTGAGCAATATTTTTATATAAAATAAGTTTCTATGTTGTGTGTATAAAAACTACAAAACTGGTCTTGGCTCTATTAAGATGCTAAAATAGAACGCATTAGAAGTCGTTTTGTTTTAATTCAAGTGCAAATTTAGCCTTTTAAAACAAATTTTTAATGTATATTTATAGTTATTATTTTACGGTAATTGTATAGCAAAAATCGTTCTAAAAAATAAAAACACTCCCATGTTTTGGGTTACTTTGATGTAATAGCAAATTCATATATTCTTAATATACACAATATCATTTGCAAAACACACAAAATTAAATACTGAAAAAGCACAAAATAAAAAAATTAAATATTGCCCATATACTTATTTTTTTCTAATCTAAATATATCAGCTTGGTAAGTTATTCATACATTTAGGAGAAAAAGATACTGACAACTTGGGTGGAAAGACAAGAGAGCTGTAAAGAACAAAAATATTCAAACCAAAATAATTTATTCTAGTTATTGAACTTGTTTAAGAATGGTTTTCTAGCGCAAGATTCCATCTTGTGCTTACCGTTTCATCAGCATATGCCGACTTTTAGGTCTTAAAACAACTTCATTGTTCTTATCTACGCAAAAGTAAAAAATCAGTAATTATCCATAAATGAAAGCTACCTTAGATTTCCTCAACACTCTACACCAAAACAATAACAGAGCTTGGTTCAACGAACATAAAAAAGACTATGAATCAGCAAAAAAAGAACTCAAAAAACTAATAGCTTCGCTTCTGGAACACTTTACAAATAAGATTGACCCAGCTTTTGGAACGCTTGCTCCAAAAGACTGTATTTTCAGAATTCATAGAGATGTACGCTTTAGCAAAGACAAAACTCCTTACAAAACTTATATGGGAGCAGTTATTCATCCAGACGGACGTAAAACTGAAAAACCTCTTTTTTACCTTCATATTGCTCCCAATAATAATTCCTTTTTAGCTGTTGGTGTTTATCAGCCCAACAAAGACTATATTAAAAAGATTAGAGAAGAAATAGACTACAATGCAGACGAACTCAAAGCTATTTTTAATCAGAAAGAGTTTGCAAAGCATTTTGATAATTTTTCAGAATTAGAAAATGGTGTTTTGAAAACTGCGCCTCGTGGCTATGCAAAAGACCATCCCAATATTGAACTGCTTAGGCTAAAACATTTTATTGTAGAGAAAACACTTACAGACAAAGAATTACTCTCTGACGATGTTGCTCAAAAGATAGCAGAGATTGCTCTTGCAGGACAACCCTTAAACGACTGGCTCAATGTCGTTTGGGAGGAAACAGTGGAGAGTGAATGATAAGAAACTAATTATTACTCCAATTCCAAATAAGTTTTTCGCTCTCTGTCTTTAATATAAGCCCTCAAATCTTTATAAGGAATATAAATTGGAAAAAATCGTTTTTGTGAACGGCTATAAAGCGTTAGGCGAAGATTATCTGGTAGGAAATTGTAATGTTCCAAAACGGTAAGCGAATCGTAAGGAGCAAATTCCATTTGGTGACGTTCCGACTCTACTTCTACATGGCGTTTGGCTCTTGAATAAATACGTGCCTCAAAACTGTTTTGTGGATTTTTTTCATCTACTTTGGTTTCGAAAAGATTATTTAATCTAAAAACTTCATTTTTCTTTAAGTCATAATTGAAGGCTACATATTCAGTTCGTTTGCTGCCTTGTCTAATAAAAAACAGTCCACTAATTAGATTTTTATTAGCAAAAAGAATGTTATAATTGATTTCTATGTCGCAGTTTCGATTCTGTGAAACAGTTGTATCTAACTTTGCTAAAAACTCTCTTTGCCACGCATTTACGTGCGATTTGATATAGGTTTCATTAAAGTCCTTCAAAACATTTTCATCTTTTATTCCAGTAATTTGAGGATAATAGACACAAAGCGAACTACCATCAGAAGTTTTGAAACGTTTGATATGATTTTCTAAAGAGTAAGGCAGTATTTTTTCTTGATAATTAAAATCTAGTTTCTGATTGGTTTTGGCAGACTCCCAAACTCCTTTAAAATTGTAATCGTAATCTACCGAACCTTTAAAATAACCAGAGACTGTTTCTGCATCTAGGGCAGCACGCTCTTCAATAATCCATTCAAATTCTTCGTTTTCATCTGCCGAATGGCTTTCATAATCAGTAGCATTTTCTAAATAAATATCTCTCCAAAACGTATCATAAAAATAAACACCACGCTGAAACTGTGGTGAACTTACATCTGCCGTTACACATACATACGCCCAAAGCGAATAATCTTTACCCTCAATTGTTCCTTTCATTCGTAGCCACTCGCCTCGTTCCCATTGTGTAGAAATATTTGTGTTTTGTTGTTCCTGTTTCTCAAAAGGAGTTTTGTCCCAAACAAAATAGGCATTTTTGTAAGGCAAGAATACAGCAGCAGGTTCTTGCCATCTTCCCACAGCTGGATGTGAGGTTTGAGAATACGACAAGCGAGTAGTGGTGTTTCCCCCATCTTCCAAGAGATAAAAAATATATGAATTTTCCTCCTTTATTAGCTTTTGAATGAGCCAAACTCGCTGGGTTAGGTTGGCTTGATAACGAATCTGCATCCGTTCGTTTGACAAATCATACTCAAACTTAAATGTTGGATTTAGCCCTTCATAGGGTTCTATCAATACTCGTTTTCCATTTTTTTCTGTTAAGAGAAACCATTCTTTAGGCAATTTTTCTATTGCTTTGGCAATCTCTTTAGGTTTTTCAAATTCGTTAGACGAAGAACAAGAGAAAAGAAATAAGGAAATAACTGAAAGACTTAGAAAACAAATATCTCTATTTTGAATAGATAATTTGAAAGCAGAAAAAATAGATGGAAAGGAGGTTATATATTTCAAAAGAAACAATTATTTGATAGGAACGACTTAATTTGTCTCTAAATTTACAAAATAGAATTTACAAAAAAAGTCTATTTATCCTATAAATCTCTCTTTTGCGTATTTGGTCTTTCTACTCCCTTATTTTTTACAAAGGATAGGAGTTTCACAAAGTCTTTTTAGGCGTTCCAAACTTGCCATAGTTTCTTTTTCAATCTTGGGTTTGTAGTATAGATATGCCAAATAACGCACAAATGGATTTTCCCCTAATTCGACTTCCAATGTAAAATTTAGTACTGAACTTGAATTTTTATCGGAACTTGCTTCTAGTTCAAACTCGCCTTCTACATGCGTTTGGTAATTTCTAAAATTTGCAATGTATTTGAGTCTTTGTAAATCTTGTTCGGATAGTTCTTTTCTTGAAATAGATTGAATATACAACTCTGCTGTTTCGTTATTTCTCTTACCTTCCAAGGTTTCAAATTTCATAAATGCCCCCACTCCTTTTGGAAACTGGGAATACGTATATTTTGTATCAGAAGTATGTTCCCACGCTTGCCAGTCTAACCATTTTTCCCATTTGGGTAAGTCATACAAATATTCAGAGACATGAGACGAGGAAGAGTTTATTTCAATTTTTTCTTCAATTGTTAGTGTTTGAGGAAACAAAAGACCTCCATAGACAATCAAAGCAGAAATAATAAAAAGTAAAATTGTCGCTCTCATAATTTTAATAGGAATAGAATAAATTACACTTCATTTTTTTTGATGTAACAAAGATATATTCAGACATCGTAAGGGATATGAGGAGTAAAAAAAACAACCTCCTGTCGAAAATAAAATAATACCTACACCAACAAAGAAATAGTTTATTTGATTCCTTTTTTAATTATATAGCTAAATTTAATCTTCTTTTTATCCAAAAAACCCCTCAAAATATTTTGAAAAGCGACTGATTTTGAGTAACTTATACAAACAACAAAAAAATAAACACAAACCCATTTAAAATAAACACAAACACACAAAAATTTAAAAATTATGGTCGCAACTGCAAATCCAACTACTGACAAACACGTACAAAATTATTTGCGTGGGCTGGCTGAAGAAGTCAATGGAAAATACACTGATTATTCTGACGATACTGTCATCGTTACTATTCCTCTAAATGATGGAAGGTATCAAAATGTAAAAGGATATATTATTCCTAGAGGCGATGGCGTTATGTTAGAATTTATCTCTAAAGTCTGTAAGTTAGAAGATTATCCAAAGATTAGCTTAGAAGAACTTTTGGAACTCAACCACGGACTTTGTTACTCTAAAATTTTACTTATCGATGGTTATGTTGAAGTAGGTGCATCTACGAAATACGAACTCTGTACTTATGACCAAGTTCGCTATATGATTTTTGAAGTTGCACGAGTAGCCGATGAATTAGAAAACCGTTTTACTGGAAAAGATGTATATTAATATGTATTACTCAATGTTATAGAAAATCCTTATTTTTTGCCAAAATAAGGATTTTTCTTTTCGAATATTTTTTGTGTAAATTGATAAATATCTTAATCTATTTTACCTTATTTACTCTCAACTTATGAATATCAAAAAACTAAATTACTGTCTTCTAATTGTTCTATGCATTTTTACTTTTTCATGTAAACAAGAACAAAAGAAAGAAGAAACAGAGCAAGTAGAAGTTACTCAAACAGAAGAAGTAACTCAAACTATAGAAGAAGACGTAGAAGAAACAAAACCAACAAATGACCTCACTATCTATCAAAATTCTTTCTTAGGTCTTTCTCCAGACACAAAAATTACTGATTATGCAGGAACGTTGGAAAAAGGTCTTTTACAAACTGGAGAAGGCGATTTTGATATTTACAACATCAAAGATAAAGAAGGAAACACAACGGGATATTTTACACCCTTTGGAGAGATGGAAGATTCTGTCGGAATTATTGTTGTAACATCAGAGCTTGCCCAAACGGAAGATGGTATCAAAATAGGCGATACTTTTCAAACTTTACTAGAAAAATATCCTAATTTGGAAGTCTTTGGTTCTGAAATAGAAGGCTATACACAAGCTGTTGTTGGTCGTTTGGGATATAGATTAGACGAGCAACATTATAATTATGAACTCAAACCTAGCGAAATAAAAAAAGACACCAAAATTATAGAAATTACAATTCGCTAAAATTGTGTCTCTATTAAAAAAAACTCAATGCAAAGTTGCTTTGCATTGAGTTTTTTATTGAGGATTTATTCAGAAATTGACAAAATAATCTTTCCTTTATTCTGATTGTTTTGCATGTATTGATGGGCTTTTTCAGCGAAATTCCAATCAAAAACCTTATCAACAACTGGCTTTAACTCTCCACTTTCAAACCAAGGCATAGCAAATTCTATAAACTCTTTGGTAAGTTTTTGCTGATATTCTAAAGAACGAGAACGAAGTGTAGAGCCTGTCACTTGAACACGTTTCATCAATAGTTTTGCTAGGTTTACACTCTCTAGTTTTGCTCCACTCATGGCAGCCAAAAGCACGATTTTTCCATCTGTGGCAATGCTGTTAATATTTTGATTCCAATAGTCTTTTCCAATAAAATCTATAATATAGTTTACGCCTTTGTCTTCTGTTTTTTCCAAAACTATCTTTTCAAAATCTTCATTCTGATAATCAATGACTACATCTGCCCCCAAACTCTGACAAAAACTGTGTTTTTCCTTTGAAGCTGTTACAAAAACTCTCATTCCCAATGCTTTACAAATCTGAATAGCTGCCGAACCTACTCCACTTGCTCCTGCATGAATCAGAATAGATTTTGAGTTTTTTTCGTTAATGCCAAACGTCCAAGAAATCGTCTGAAAAGCTGTCAGAAAAACCTCTGGAATAGCTGCTGCCTGCTCATAAGAAAAGAAGCTAGGTTTTGGAATCGCCATTTTCTCATCAATAACAGCAAACTGGGCGTAACCTCCACCTCCAACTAATCCAAAAACTTCATCACCTACTTTATAGCGAGTTACATTTTTTCCAACTTCTACCACCTCTCCAACAAGTTCTAATCCTAGAATTTTTGAAGCTCCTTTGGGGGGTGGATATTTTCCTGCTCTTTGCAAAAGGTCAGCTCTATTTAGTGCTGTTGCTTTTACTTTTACCAAAACTTCATTTTCTGATGGTATTGGTTTTTCTACTTCCCCAATTTTTAAAGGCTGGTTTGGATTTTCGGTGTTGTGTAAGACTGCTTTCAAGTTGTGTTGTTTTTAAGTGTAAAAACCCTAAGGGTCTTGAAGACCATTAGGGTTTGATAAATTTTTCTTATTTCATTTTCTCTAATTCAGCAATTTTTTTCTTGAGAGCTTCTCGTTTTTGCTCATTATCTTTTTGCTCGGCTACATTTTTCTCAATGGCTTTTTCTGCCTCAACAATTTTCTTTTTGTATTCTTCTATGCTTTCTTTCAAATTTTTATCTTCTTTCTGATTTTTTTCAATGTCTTTTTCTTTGTTTTTTAACTCATCTTGTAAAGCTGCAATTTGTAAATTGATTTGTTCTAAACGAACCTCTTTTACCATATTCTCTAACCAAGAACGAATATTTTGAGCTTCTTGTGGGTGTTCTTTGCTATTGACAGCCAAATCATACCCTAACGTCTGAACAGCTTGTAACGTCATTTTCCCTTTTTTCTCTTCTATAAAAATATGCAAATCTGAAGTTTTGTCTGAAAACTGCTTTACCACTACTTCTTTTGCATGATAATTTCCTTTCTTACTCTTATATTTGATTTTTTGAGAGTCTAACCACTTTTCAATAGCAATTTGAAGAGCCTTTTCAGCATCTTCTGACATTGCATCAAACTGAACTTCAAAACCATTTAGCGATTTTTTCTTTTCTATTTTTATGGGCTTTTCACTTACATTTTGAGCCGAAACTGAAATACTAAGAGCTAAAAATAGAACAACAAACACAAAAAATATAGTGTTGATTTTTTTCATTTTATGAATTATTTTTTAGATTGATTTTAATAAAATTTTAGTTTTGTATAAAACTGATTCTAATACGAAAGACTTTTTAGAAAGTTGCAAAAATTATTTTTTGACTTTTCTAATTATCAAGACAACTTAAGTCTACAACTTATCGTTTAGCGCATAGTTTTAACAAAAGTTAGTTATACGATGTTATTTTTCTTAAACTACAAAAAACAATCTCAGATTAAAAATATTTTCTTTAGAGTACTGGACACGATATAAAAAGTTATTGGTGTCGCTATGCTAAAACACCAACTAACAGTACTTTTCCCCTGTTCTATGACTCATGGAACAGCAAATGTCTGTTCATGTCCAATACTCTATATTTTCTTCTAACTCAATTCTTTTCAACTATCTCAATGCAAAAACAACTACTTTTTTTATCCTTATTTTTAGCTTTTTATTCTTCTACTTTTTTAGTAAAAGCACAGTATGCCACAGCCGTTTTTGAGTATGAAAAGTCATCTTTCAACAATAGTCAAAGCCTGCCAGCCGAAGAAAACTTAATGGTCAGTGGAGCAGCACAGCCTGAAACTGTCTTGGTAGAAATTGTCATTTTGGATGACAAAAGCAATCGAAAAGATAACCCAAAGCCTCTTTTTGTGGCTTCGTGGGTACGCCCTCCGTATTCTAGTATTGGTACGTTTACTGTTCCTGTTAATTATAAATTACGTGGTTCTTCCAAATATGATGTTCAGATAGATTATTATAGAAGAATTACAGATATGGAAAGAGAAAACCTTCGTCAAGACCTCTACAACAACCTTTTTGCTTATGCAGAACAATCTTTTACTGTAGAAAGAAAGCGTGCTAGAGTAATTGGAGGAACAGCACAACTTGTCAGAAATCTCAATGAAATTGCAAGAAAAGGACTTTCACTTTATAGAAATAGAAGCCAACTTCAGTTTGAAGGCTTTTCAGATTTGGTAGTTTCCAAAATTGAGCAAATCAATAAAGCAAATCTCAAAAAAGGAAAATTCATTTTCTCAAAGCGCAAGAAAAAAGATGCTCGTGCAGATTATAGAGAGAAATTAATGACCGAACTCAAACAGCTTTTGGCAGCCGAACTAGGACAAGTTTTGAATGTAGATTTGCTCGTCTTGCAAGACAGAAAGTTTATGGACGACTATCCTACCGAAAAAACTCGCACCGAAATTCCGTTGAATGTAGGTTATGGTGGTGTTCATTTGGCAGGTACAAATTCTGAAAACAGTTCTTTTGGCACTTCTCCGTATGCTGGTTTGTCGTTACCACTTGGTAAAAAAGGTTTTGCAGGACAGTTTTGGAGTAGAAGTTCGATATCCGTAGGCTTTTTTTGGAGCAACTTTGAAGATGGAAATGGTGAAGAAATTACAGGCCCTATTTTCAAACGACCGACATACATCGGCTTAGGGTATAGAGTGTTTCGCTTTATTCGATTTAATGCAGGAGGAACATTTTTAGAAGATTCGACACAAGGAGGAAGAGTATTTGACCAAGTGTATATCCGTCCTTTTGTAGGTTTTAGTGCAGAGTTTCGTTTTTGGATAGATTTGGAAAAGTAGATTAGTCGTTGGTGGGGACACCAACAACGGCAGAAATTTTCATTCTCTGTGTTCTCTCTGAACTCTGTGGTTAGTAAAAATAAACTATACTGATTTCTTAAAAACAATCATTCTATCTTTCTGTATTTCAGCTTCTAAATTATAAGTTTCTGCAATAAACTGAATCGTCTTTTCTGTATAAATAAAAACGTGAGTAGTATCTTTTCGGTAATACCAGTTTTTAAAATCTGTTTTGTAATCGTATAGATGTGTCATTACTATTAATGAGCCTGTTGGTTTCAAAACAGAAAGTAGCTTTTGAATTTCTTTGGCAGGGTTATAAAAATGCTCAAAGACTTCACAGCTAAAAATATAATCGTATTGGTAGTCTAAATAATTTTCATTCGGATAAAAATAAGGGTCGTAAAGCTCTATTTTGTAGCCCTTTTCTTTTAAAAGTTTGGAAATTACAGGACCTGTACCACAACCATAATCCAAGCCCAAGTCGTTTGGTGTAAAGTGTTGAAGAATCGTCTTCGTAATCGGCGAAGTAAACTTTTGATAGCCCAAATCATTGACATCGTTGTTATGATTTTCATACATTGATTTTTCTTGTTGGCTATCTACATAAAATTTTTGGTCTTTTACATAAGCACCACAACCGGCACAGATGAAATAAAATTCATCAGCTTTATTTTTTAACGTTGTGTTGCATAGTGTACAGTTCATATTCAAACAAGTTAAGGTTTAGAAATGATGAATCAAAAAAATAAGATTATCGGTACACTTTAAATGTGTCAGACAATTCACATCCAACTGTACTGACATCCTTGAGATGTCTGACAGTTTTAAAATATTGTAACTTTTTTATCGTACTGCAATGAAAAAAATATACTTCCTAATTCTAACATTTTTCTTAACAATTCCTTTTGGATTTGGTCAGCAAAATAACTTCAACTGGCGCATAGGTCTGCAAACTGGAAATATGACCTATCGTGGCGATTTGAATGAAAAGTTTTGGCAATCCAACGATATGTTTGCTACTGACTTCAATCAATTTTCCTTTGGGTTAAGCATAGAAAACACACCCAACAAAACACTTTCTAATCGTCTTCAACTCACCTACGGAGAATTTACAGCCAACGACAGAGCAACTGGAATTTTGGAACGTTCTTTAAATGTACAGACTAAAATTTATTCGGCAGCCTATATTTTCACTTTTTATACAGACAACGGCTGGCTCTTGGGAGAAAACGCTTTAGTTTCTCCTTATCTGATGGCTGGAATTGGAGGAAATTATTTTGAAACGTATGGCGATTTGTATTACAACGACAATCAACCTTATTATTATTGGTCAGATAATACAATTCGTGATGCTGCCGAAAATAGTGGAAACGGACAAATAATAACGCAAGATGGAAGTTTCGAAACTCGCCTTCAAGATTTTAATACAGAAAGTTCAACTGGTTATTCGCCTTATTCGTTAAATGTTCCTTTGGGAATTGGTTTGAAGTTTCGTTTGCTCAACCGTTTAAGTTTGCATTTGCAATCAGTTGTAAATTACTCCTTGACAAGTGATTTTTTAGATGATGTAAGTGGAGATTTTCGCTCGTCTTACGAAAGTGCAGAAACGGCTTACATTGCCAATCCAGCAAATTACAATGGTGGACAAGGCAGTCGTGGAAATACTGGGCAAGGTTTCTTGAAAAATGATGCTTTTATTTTCACTTCTTTTGGAATCAGTTGGTCGTTTTCGCCGAAAAAACAGGCTTTTCGTGCACCAGCTTTGTACGCAGCTAACAAACCTAAAAGTGTTTTCGAACTCAATCCAGATTCTTTAAAAACAGTTACTGTTGATGGTATTCCAGATTATACAAAAAATTCTGAAATTAAAGTCGAAACAAATACCTCTCAAAATCAAAATTCACAGAATAATCAAAATGCTCAGCAACAAAATCAAGGTCAGAATCCGTACAATTACAATCCAAATCAGCAATATCCGTATCAACAAAATCCAAATCCCCAAACTGTCAAGATTGATATAAATGTCAATGTTACGACAAGTAAATCTGGTTCGGATAGTAGCATTACAAGAGTAGAGGTTATTCCCCAAACTGGACAAACGACTACTAATTCAGCTTCTAAAACTGAGCAAACAACAGAGCTTGAAGAAACCAAAGCAGAATTAGAAGAACTACAAAATCGCTTGAAACAAATCGAAGAAGACAAGAAAACTAAAAAAACGAGAGCAGAACGAAAAGCAGATGAAGAAGCACAGAAGCAAGCAAGATTAGAAATGGATACTCTTCAAAAACAATTAGAAGAACTTAGAGCTGAAAGGCAAAACAATCTGTCTATTACGCTAGACAATCCAAATCAAGCGACTACAACTACACAAAAACAAGATTCTGCGATGTATAAACTAATGGAATTGCAGTTTTTGTATATGCAGCAGCGAATGGCAGCCTTAGAAAAGCAGTTGGAAACACAAGAAATTCAAAATCAGAATACAGAAAAAAACCAAGATTTGTCTAAAATTGAAAACCAACTTTCAACACTTCAAACACAACTTGAGCTTTTGGCAAATCAAAGACAAAATGAAAAGTTAGTAGAAACGAATAGTAATTGGTCTGAAAACTCAAATCCAGTTTCCAAGAAAGATACTGTTGTTGTTGTAAACAAAGATGAAAAAACACCAATTACAAATCAGAAAAGTGAAGTGGTAGGTGTAAAGAAAATAGAAATTTTCTTCAAGACAGGCTCTTCTACTGTGATTCCAAAAGACAAAGAAAAAATATCGCCTCTGATAGAAGTCTTGAAAAACGACAAGAATTTGAGCGTTCGTATTTATGGATTTACAGATTCAAAGGGAAGTGCAGCCTTCAACCAAAAACTCTCTAAACAGCGCACTGATGCCGTAAAACAGTTATTTTTAGATGCTGGAATTTCAGAAGACCGAATTGTAGAAGGTTCTTTTGGGATAGATACCAACAACCCTTACAGGGAAGATTTTTATGGGCGTAGAGTAGAAATTGAATTGGTGGGGAAATAATATATTCGTATGTTATTTGTCAAAGGCAAGCCGTTTGACCTACAAATTTCATCATTAATAAAAAAACGACTTTGAAAATATCAATATTTCAAAGCCGTTTTTCATTCGTAATTCGTAATTAACGTGAACTCGGGATTAAAAACCAATCTTAAATGCTTCTCTATACACTACAAAAACTATTTTAGGTCTGCTCTAACGAGACTGACCTACTTTTAATCAAGGTCAGCCCAAAGGGCAGTACCGAAGATTAAAAGAATATCATAACTCATTGATAATCAATAAATATAATTCCAAATTCACGTTAATTAGATGTTACTCCTCATACGCCCAATCAATCTTATCTTTCATATCTTTGAAGACAATTCCGATTTCTTTAGCTTTGCTTCTCAAATAATCTACTTTTTCGTAGTTTTTAGCTTCTTTAGCTTCTTTATACATTTCTACTAAAGTAGTTATCATTTCTTTAAGCATTTTCTCGCCTTGTGGCAATTCTTCCTTGATTCCCAAAACTTGTTCAGTAAAATCAATCAGCGTATTTTTTAGCTTATCAAATGATTCCTTAGAAATTTGAGAAAAATCTAACTGCCCAGTATGAAGCATATTTATTTTCTTGACAAGATTAAATAAGGCTGCAATAGATTTGGCTGTATTAAAATCGTCATTGATGCCTCTAAAAACAGAAGTAACCGATTTTTGAATATCACTTTCCTGTTTTTCATTAATATTTGGCTCAATTTCACTTGGATACTCTAAACTTTTTGCATTCTTGATGCCGTTCATAAGTTTGAAATAGCCTTTTTTAGCTGCTTTTAAGGCTTCGTCTGTAATGTCCATTGTGCTACGGTAGTGCGTTTGGAACATGAAGAAACGAAAGACCATAGGAGAATAGGCTTCTGAAAGCAATTCAGAATTTCCACTAAAAAGCTCATCTGGCATAATTACATTTCCCAAAGATTTGGACATCTTCGTGCCATTCATTGTCAGCATATTGGAATGTAACCAATACTTCACAGGTTCTTTTCCAGTCGTAGCTACGGCTTGTGCAATCTCACATTCGTGATGAGGAAACTGCAAATCCATTCCTCCACCGTGAATATCAAACTGGTCGCCCAAATATTTTGTACTCATTACAGAACACTCCAAATGCCACCCTGGAAAGCCTTTACCCCATTCGGTGTGCCATTGCATAAGGTGTGAAGGGTCTGCATTTTTCCATATTGCAAAGTCAACAGGATTACGTTTTTCATCTTGTCCGTCTAATTTGCGTGTGCCTTGTCCTTCTAACTGTTCTTCTACATTTCTACCAGAGAGCTTACCGTAATTGTGTGATTCGTTATACTTTACCACATCAAAATACACTGAACCATTCGACTCGTACGCAAAACCATTTTCAATAATTTTCTTGACCATTTCGATTTGTTCAATCAAATGTCCTGTGGCTGTTGGTTCAATACTTGGTGGGATGTTTCCTAGTTCTAGCATCACATCGTGAAAACCGTTAGTATAACGCTGCACAACTTCCATCGGCTCGACTTTTTCCAAACGAGCTTGCTTAGAAATTTTGTCATCTCCTTCGTCGCTATCCCCTGTTAAGTGTCCGACATCCGTAATATTTCGGACATAGCGAACTTTGTATCCCAAGTACGTCAAATATCTATACACCACATCGAAAAACGTAAAAGTACGGCAGTTTCCTAGGTGTACGTCATTATATACCGTAGGACCACAGACGTACATTCCCACGAAGGGCGCATCAATGGGTTCAAATTTTTCTCGTTTGCGAGTAAGTGTATTATAGATTAAGAGGTCTTTTTCAGGATTCATTCAGTGAATGGATAATGGATAATGAAAAATGGATAATTAGACAAATTTACCAAAAAACAATCAATAGAAATAGAAAAGTTCTAATTCCATTCAATTTTTGCAGCATTTTGAGTAGAAACTATCGTAAGGATGAAAACTCATTAACAAAATTTAAAAACCTATGAAAAAAGTTATACTTTCTCTACTCTTTATTTTATCATTTTCTTATGCTACTTTGGGGCAGATTTTAGTAAAAGGGAAAGTCATAAGTGATTATGGAGCTTTACCTGGTGCTATTGTACAAGTAAAAGAAACAGATAGAAGTACAATAACTGACATTGAAGGAAGATTTTTAATTACTGTGGAAAATAAAGACGATATTTTAATATTTCGTTGTGTTGGTTATGAAACGAAAGAAATGACTGCTTCAAAAATAGGCAAAAATAAAAACATAGTTTTACTTGAGCAACCTGTGCTTGATCATCCTACAATTTCCTACCCTCTAATAATAAATTATTGGAGTGGCGTTCTCTACAATCCCTATGGTATCTCTATAAGCAAAACGAGGCGTTTTTATTCTCTCAACTTTAATATTGACTTTGACTTTGGATATGGCACAAACTTCAAGGAAAATCAAGATTTTTACTGTAAGGTAGGAACAGATATCCTAAAGAAGGTATTTTATTACAAGTTTCAACAAACCACTTTTGAAGATTTAGACGTAAAAAACATAGTTACCACCCACTCTTTGATAAGTAAGAGTAATTTAAAACCTATCAAAACTGAACTTTTATATGGAATTGGTTATCAAAAATTTTTATGGAAAGGAGTGGAAAATGATAAATCTACAAATTTTGGCGTTCATTTGGAAGTTTCAAAATACATACATCTTATACGATTTTGTATTTCAGCCAAATCCTTCTATTGGCAAGAATACTGGGCGTGGGAGGCAAATCTAAATAGAAAGTTTTATTACGAAAAACTAGAATTGAACACAGGAATTTCCTATCGCCAAATAGCACAAGACTTTAAAGAAGTCAATCTGACTTTGGGATATATATTTTGAGTCTATATGATAGTATATCATACTACCGTAAATCGTACCCATTCTGAAGAAGGATTACTACCTAGCGTATCTATATAGGCTTGTACATACCATTGGTGTGTTGCATTTCTGCCCTTATAGGTAGGCATAGCTTCTTTAGACAATACAAACTCGCCTTCAAATTCATAGTTTTGATTTGCTTCTAAAGAAAGACTTTCGATAGATAGATTACTCTCTGACTGAAAAAGTATTTCTTGTTGCTTTACATCCCTTCGTTTACCATGTGAAACCATAGGGTTATGTAAATTTACATTTCTAGCTATAATAGTTTCTTCTGATTTTAAACGAACAGCTACTTTTCTAATAGTAATTGGGGAATCACTTACTGAAACAGTTACTCTCACAACAAAAAGTGCTTTCATAGAGCTTCCGTCTATTTGAAGCTGTACTAAAGCACTTTTTCCTGTAATTTTGTCTGTAAAGGATTGAATTTTCTTCCAAATACTCATAGCTTTTTAGGTTTAGATAAATATGGATATTTCATTTAAGATACAAAAAAAACTATAGTTACTTATAGCTTTTTCCAAATTATCAACTTTTACATTTACTAGTCTTGTAGGAAGGTCTATCTTTTTTACTCTTTTGGTGCTTTAAATATCTTTATTGGAAAAGTTGTTTAAGACCTGAAAGCGAGCGAAGCTAATGTATTTTTATACACTTATTGGTACTGACCTATTGGTCTGACCTTAGTATATTAGGGCACTCTATGGAGTAAGTAATAAAGGAGATTGCAAAAACACAAAAAAAGACAGCTATTTTCTAGCTGTCTTCTTAAAAAATTATACTTTAAACCTTAGGTTAATTCTCATCAAAATAACCTCTCTTTTTTGCCATAGCTTCTTTCCAACCTGCTGGAAAGATAGCATATTCAATGTTTTCAAAGTTTACCATCATTTCTTTTACTTTGTTTTGAATTGAAATAGGTAATTCGTAAAAACTAGCATCTACATTTGTATATCTATCAGAGTCTAGTACTCCATTTTGATGATAAATCATGACTTTCTTTTCCTTATGATGAATAATAAAGTTTATTCTACCATCATCATATTTATTCATTCCAACACTTCCAAATACTATAATTGGGTCAACTTCCCCATCACTATTCAAGTCTTCTAAACTTAGAAACTTTGTCCAAAACCAGACACCCGTTTCGTATTGTTCTTCCCTAATATGATTATTAGTTTCGGATATTCTAGTATATTTTCCGTCTTGATATTTAATATACACTTCCTGAACTTTGCTAATAGCATCTTTTGCTTTGGCATCAGCAGGTAAATATTCTGATAAAACGATATAATATTTCCCTTTTTTATCTGAATAAGTATGAACTTGAAAAATGGGATAATGGATAGCTAAATCGGCTTTTCGTTCTGTTGTAAAGATTGAGTTTATCTCTTCTTTAGAAAGTTTTTTACTGGTTGTGTTTTGAGCTTTTGCACCAAAAGTAAAAAAAAGTAAACTAATGAGAAGACAAAAGTAGAAAGAAGTTCTTGATAGAGAATTAAAACGTGTCATAGATTTGACTGAAATTTAAAATTAAAAAGTATTGATAATTAAAAAACTCTCTTCGTAGTAGTTTTGAGTGAGAAGTGAACCTACAACTTCTTTGCCACCTAACCTTAGTAGTGCGTTTCTTTTTTATTTTTTTACAGTTGAGGAGTAGAAAGAAAACTTGAATCAGAGCTTCTTTAGATATTGTATTACTTCTAGGTCATTTTTTAGAGTAGCTATTCTAATGTGTTTGATTCCCTTATTTGTATTTACCTTGTTCTCTCAAAGATATTCCTAAATTGATACAATGGTAGAGTAAAAGGCTGTTTCCAAATACTTCAGCAAGTCTAAGTCTATATTTAGCCCTCTATAATTTGCTCATTTTTAGGGAAGTGTGGGGAATTTTTAAGGTTAGATGAGCTAAAATATTTTTTTTTATTGTGATGTAAAGGTAGAAGTCATTTTTACTCACCATCAATCCAAAAACCAAATGAGAGCCAAATTTATATTTTTGATAGTTAGCTTTTTACTTTCTTTTTCTTTATTTGCTCAAGACGAAAACGAGAAAAGTCCGTGCAGGTTTACCAAAACTACATATTATAATGGAAATGGAAGTATGAATTTTTATGTGATAAGACAATACACTGATAAAAAACAAGAAGTAGGAATGACTTATCACAATCCAGATGGCTCATTAAGATTTTACTATAAAGACGATGTAAATGAAGAAGGAAAAATAACAAAACGCACTTGGTATGATGCAGTCAATCAAATGACAAGTTATACTATTCACAATTATAATGAAGATGGATTAGAAATTTCTCATTACAAGTATTTACCAAACGGAACAGTAGAACATTATCGTAAGTTTGAATATAATGCTGAAAAACAGCTCATAAAAAAAGAATATAATTATGAAGGAGAACTTTATGACTATACAATGTACACTTATACAGAAGATGGTAAAATAGACAAAATGAAAATTTATAAACCCGACAACACATATTATAGAACCCTATCTTATCAATATGACGAAGATGAAAAGCGAAAATACTACGACACCTATGAATCTGATGGAACAAGGTCGTATCGATATACTTTTTACTATGATGATAAAGGGAAATTTTATAAAGAAATTTGCTTAGACAAAGACGGTAAGATTTATACTAAAAACGTATATGAATATGTTTGTGATTAGTTCTTCATGTTCCTTATTAGTGTTTTAGTTTAGGGTGGGTTTTACCATAGTTTTAAATACCCTTATTGGTATTTTAGCGATAGCGACACCAACAAGCCTACTCTCCATAACAAGAAGTCAAAAAACTAAAATCCTCTTTGTTTTCAATATAAAAACGAGCTGATGAGTAATGATATTCTTCTGGAGTTGAGACAAGATTCCACTTTTCTTGAATAGGGTTAGCGTGAATGTACTCTAACTTTTGAGTTATCATTTTGTCATTGTAGCAATAAACAGTAAGTGGATTCCTTTGCCAAAACTGATATTTCCTATCTTTCAAATTTACTTTGAAACGCTCCAAAACAGCAGGATGATTATTTTTTAAATCTTTCTTGATATTCTGACTTACATACTTGAGAAAATCTCTTTGTACTTCTTCTTTCGTAAAAGGAGGAACAATACGCCAAAGCAAATGAATATGATTAGGCATAATAACAAACCCATACAACTCTATACGATTCTTAACCACCAAAAATTCCAAACTCTGCACAATCAAATCTTTATACTTATCTGGTTGGAGTAGCTTCTGCCATTTCAGTATTGTTGCTGTGAAGAAAGCAATGTATCTGTGTTCGTAGAGGTCAGTTTCTTTTGTCATTTTTAGTCTTCATTATCACGAAAAATAAAAATACCCTAGTTGGTGTTTTAGTTTCGGCTTGCCGTTATGTCACCAATGAGCATATCACTTGTTTGTTGTTGGTGTCGCTATCGCTAAAACACCAACCTTTAGTTTAGCAGTATCAAATTTAGTTGCAAAAAACAGCT
>NZ_JAHDIG010000027.1 GCF_020630935.1 Bernardetia sp. | reverse complement strand
GAATCTTAATCAATGTTTTCATCATAAGCAACAGATAGGAGAAGCCTAAAATTAAAATTATGAACAGAACATATTTCATAGAATTTATAAATTAGGGATGATAAAAAAATATACAAGTTGTCTTGCTCATATTTTGAATTAGACTGAAGTCTAACATACAATTTTCTCACTCTAAAGAGTAAGCTACAAGGAGCAAATTATTTATCCTCGTGTAACCACGCCTTTTTCAATAGTAATTCTTCTTCGGTTTCTGGAAAGTTTTCATCTGGCACACAACAATCTGCTGGACAAACAAAAGCGCATTGAGGTTCGTCATGAAAACCTTTGCATTCTGTACACTTATCAGCTACGATATAATAAATAAAATCATCTAAAGGCTCATTTTCCTTATGAGCATCCAAAATTTCTCCGTCTTCGGTTTCTACTTGCTTTAAATTTGTTCCCTCTGCAAACGACCAATTTTGCGCTCCTTCATAAATTGCGTTATTAGGGCATTCTATCTGACAAGCTCCACAATTTATACATGCATCTGTAATTTTTAATGCCATTTTATTTTTACTTTTGTCTTGATATACTTTTTCTTTTATGTTTCTCATTAGCTACGCTGATTACTTCGTAATTCTAAAGAATGAGCTACAAGTGCAAAATTAACCAAAATAGAGTTTCACAAAAAACCACTTTACTTTGAATAACAAATATATTTTTACATCTAAAAGATTAGGTTTTAGAAATTGGCTTCCCTCTGATACAGAAAAACTTTTCAAGCTCAATTCTGATAAAGAAGTCATGGAGTTTTTTCCATTCTTACCTTCTTTAGAGCAAACTGAAGCCTTGATAGAAAAAATGACAAGCCAGTTTGAGAAATATGGTTTTTGTTATTTCGCTGTGGATGAGCTAGAAACAAATGAGTTTATTGGCTTTATTGGCATAGCAGAACAAAATTTTGAAGCAGATTTTACGCCTTGCGTAGATATTGGCTGGCGATTAGATAAAAAATACTGGGGAAAAGGCTATGCAAGTGAAGGTGCAAAACGATGCTTAGAATTTGCCTTTGAGGAAAAAGGTTTAGATGCTATAAAATCCGTTGCTCCAAAAATTAATCAAAAATCTATTCGTGTGATGGAAAAAATTGGAATGCAGCATGTAAAGGATTTTAAACATCCAGCTTTGAAAGACGATAAAAGACTAGAAACTTGTGTTTTGTATGAAATAAAAAATCCTATGATATAAAAACCATAGGATTTATGTTGTAGCAATTATTTTTTCAATGTAAGCTCCGTTTCGGCTGGCAGTTTGGTTGCACTTTTTATGAGAAATCCTTCTTCAGTTTTAGTTATTTCAAAAGTACCTTTATCTTCTGCTGCAAGTTCTGCTACAACGGCAGCATCAGCTTTAAAATCCATTTGCATCGCCATCATTACGTCTGGGATAGCTTCATGATTTAGAGTTACTGTTACTTGACCTGTCTCATCGGCTTCTGTCATACTTACAAGCTGTCCACGAACAGTATATATTTCTTCCTGTGAGGTCTCTTCAGTAGTTTGTGAAGTTTCATCTACGAGGGTTTCCTCTGCTAAAAGTTCGATTTCTTCATTTGGAGTTTCTTCTACATTCTCCTTTTTTTCAGACTGACAAGCAAACATCATTGAAGCTGCTAAAGCCAACATAGCCATTTTTTTCATTGTAAATTTGAGTTTGTGATAGAATAATTAAATTATGAGCGAGCAATTTAATCAAATTATCTTTATCATCCTTTTATTACTATTCTGTTTTGTTTATCTTCTTGTTTTCTTTTTCAAGTAGAAAAATAAGTTCACTTACTAAGTGTGCTGCATTAAATGATGCTACTTTGAGAAATTTTTTATAGAGTTTGGCTGCATTTTCATCGGCTGTATCGCTAATACTTCTGATAATTACAAAAGGCACTCCTTGCTGATAACACACTTGAGCCACTGCTCCTCCTTCCATTTCTACGGCTTTGGCTTCAAATTCTTTCTCCAAACGGTTTTTGAATTGTGTAGAGGCTACAAAAACATCTCCTGTAACGATTGTCCCTGTGTTGATGGTTGGTTTTCGCTTGGCATCGTAGGTTCTGATAAATTTTATTCTTGCTTTATCGCCTGCTTCTTGTGTTTTTGCTATGAGTAAGGAATCACAAGGAAAAAATAGTGGGTTTGAAGTCTCGTCGTAGTCAAAGGTTTTCCAAACAGTTATGCCCTCGGTGGTAAGTTGTCCGAAATCGTGTTGGGCTGCTCGTTCGCCTACTACAATATCCCCAGGTAATAATTCTGCATCTATTCCTCCAGCAATTCCAGTAAAAATTACTTCTGTTGGATTAAAATGTTCTAATAAAAGGGCAGCTGTCATAGCAGAATTTACTTTTCCGATACCCGATTTTACCACCACTACATCACGAGTACGCATCTTGCCTACTGTAAAAGTAACTCCCATAATAACGGTATCTCTTTTGGGATGCACTTTGAGTTTAAATAAATCTACCTCTACTTGCATAGCTCCAATCACTGCTGTAAAAGGTTTACGATTCGGATTTTTAAGTTCTTGTCTTTGGCGAGCAGAGAGTTCATTTTTCTTTCCTTCATCTGCATTTTTTTCAATATCGGATGCTGTTTGTGCTACTCCAAAGAAACAAATCAGACTGAAAAAACTACATAAAAACACAAAAGCTATTTGAGATAACTTATTCATACACTTAGATTAGGTTCAATTTATAAAACAAAAGATGCCACAAAATAAGCAACTTTTTTTAAAACATATTTACAAAATAAAACTACACACAAAAACCTAGCAAATCTATACAACCTAAATCTATTCGGCTAGTAATAGTTTTGCCCTTATTTTATCGGTTTGCTCTACGAAACTGACCTTATTCCAATTAGGTCAGACCAGTACCAATGCAATTTTTAGGTGTAGTTTAATTTTTATTTTGGTGTAAATACTTATGCTTAGAAAAGTTGTTTAAGACCTGAAAGTGAGCGAAGCTAATGTATTTTCTCAACCGTAAACGAGGTTTAGAACCGTCGTTTAGGGAAGTTTATCCTCGTTGAGTGCTGCATTTTGAGCCTCAACGACGGTTATTTTTTCATTCTTAAACAACTTCAGAGTTTCTTTGTAGAAATGTAAATCCTATTTTTATCAAAGCTCGTACCTATTGTCAAACCATCTCACAATCATAATTCAATGTTGCATATACATAGACTGGAAAAAATAAAACACGCTGATTTTTTATCTGAAAATCGTATAGACCCAATTTCTCTTGATGCTATCGCAGCAAATAATGAGGTGGTGATTTGTGCAAGCTGTAAATCTGTATTTTTATTAAGCTCTTGGGAATATATTGGTAAATCGCACTGTGGACAGAATGAAACGCTGAAAGAACTACCCCAAACTCAAAACATCGTAGTTTCCCAAAAAGAAGAAGATTTTGAAAAAATTAAAACTCATTCAGTAGCTGCAACAAGGAAAACAGAAACGACAGAAGAAAACACATTATCGTTTGATGTTTTTGCATTTGTTGGGTCTGCCTTTGGATGTATTTATTTTATCTATTTGCTTGACCATAATATTAATTTTGGGACACTTCTATCTCTAGGTATTTTTGCTCCTTTTATATATATAATTTTGATTTGGATAAAGTCTAGCTTTCTCAATTTTTTCAGCTTCCTAAAAAATGAAATAATGAAGCTCTTAAATTAGCTTACCCTTTCTAAATACTATTCAAAAATAAAAACCATAAATAAACACTTCCAATAGAAACTGGAATACCAATCGCTAACAAAAAGCCTCCTAATTTTGGATTGAGGTCATATTCTTGTGCAAGCAAAACGCCTGTTACCATAGGAGCCATAGCAGCTTCTAAAACCCCAACGTCGAAAGCCATATTTTTTTCTGTAAAAACAATCAAATACAAACCATAAATAGCTAAAGGAGCTACAAAAAGTTTGTAAAGCAAGCCAAAAAAGAAAGGATTTATTAAACTAAAGTTTTCTTTATTAAACTCTATTTGAAGCCCAACAGAAAAAATAGCTAGAACAACAAGTGGCTGTGCTAGGGTTTTCAAAACTGCTTCCAATGTTGTGCTAATATGTTCTACTCCTTCAAATGGAATCAATAGTAGAGCTACCAAAAAAGCTATAAAAGGAGGGAAATAAAAGAGTTTTTTTAAAATTATTTTTGATGAAGATTTTTCTCCAGCATAGTTCATCGCCACAATAACACCAACTGTTGCCACCACCAAAAATGAACCAGCTTGGTCACATACAATAGCGTATTGTAAAGGTTCTTGTGAATTATATAAAAATTCTAGTAAGGGGAAACCAACAAAAGAAGTATTACAAAGTCCACACGCCAATACCAAAGAACCTTCAATTTGTCTATTCCAACCAAATAACGTTGAAAGTCCTCTAAAGAACAGAATGCTTAACCCAAAAACTACCCAAGCCATTGCAGCTAGCCAAATGAGTGATAAGGAAAACTCCAACTTTGGAATATAAACTAGAGCCAAGCAAGGCAAAGCCACCCAAATAATGTAAGTATTTATTCCTTTGTAGGAATCTTTTGGAAAGGAAGGAATCTGTTTTAAAACAAATCCTAGAACCAGACAAATAAAAATAAGGAGTAGATTTTCCAAAACGCTTTTTTTACGCAAAGTACAAAGTTATTTGCACAAAAAAAACCTTATTTCATTTTTCTGAAACAAGGTTTTTTGTATCTGTACAATAAGTTTTTTACACTTCCTAGAATTCTGCACCTCTTAGGAATCTACTACCGTACATGGTTTTGTTATCATATTTAGTAGCCTCGCTATAATCTGCTGCTTCACGCCCAACATAAGGTTGTAATTCTACCTTTGAATGTTTTTCGTAATATTCATGTATAAGGCGTTCGTAGTCGACATCAATATCTGAACCATCATAATGTGGATAGTCAATGAAAGCATCTGCATCAATAGAGTCTATCTGTACGATTTCTAAATCTTCTTTGAGTTTAACAAGTCCGATGGGAACAACGATGTGTTTATGTACACCTCCTGCTTTGCGAAGACTTTCATCTACTGCAACATCTAAATATAAGATTCTTCCTAGCTCTTTTGAAGCTATTAATCCTCTTACTTTTCCTACTCTAAACTCTTTATCAGCTATTACTTTCCAACCTACTACATTATCGTAGCCGTCAGCTATTTCATAACCACTAAGGTCTTCTAATCTTTCTAAAGTGATTTCATCATAGAAATCTACTGTATTATCTGTTTTGTCTGCCATAATAATTAAAAATAAAGTTTAAAAAATGAGATAAATGGTTTTGGTAATTTATTTTTCAAAAAACCTTCTATTCTTCCATAGCAATTTTCTGCATTACCATTGCAGTCTTGTCAATAAACTCCTTAACATCAGACTTCTGATTTAAAGTCAATGTATTTGGGTCAATATCTCTAGCTTCCTTCTTTAAATTTGTGTCATTAGATGTATAAGCTAATTTATTTAAAGCTGTGCTTACTTTCAAAAAAGCTGCTCTAATATGGTCTGCATGGTCAGTTTCCTTCCAGTTTTTTTGAATATCATCTGCTGCTGCATCCAAATCACTGTGTAATGCTTTTGCATTGATTTCATCTGTCATTCCTTTCTGCTCTGCAAGCGCTACAATAGCATCTCCCATATAACGAAGCGATTTACCTGTATATTCGTGGTGAACACCCATTTCTGCGTCTTCTTCATAACCATTTTCTTCGTTTGCAAAAGCCACAAAAGTATTTACTTCTAAAGGAATAAGTTCTGTTCCTACTACTGTTGCATCATCTACTGGGGTAATTTCATTGTCTGGCAATTCATCTGCCATAGCCACATTATCATTATTTTTCTCGTAAATATCATCTACTTGAAATGCAAAATAAACACCTCCAAGTACTGCTGCGAGTAAAATAAGTCCTAATATCCAAGGAACAATTGGGGTTTTCTTTTTAATTTTAATCTCTGCCATAATAAAAAATAGGTTTTAGTTAAAAAAATTGAGTTGTAAAAAAATGAACTCTGTTAGTTGAAATTCTTGCTTATATAACACTTTCAGAACACCTTTGTTTAAAAAAATCTAACTTTAACTTTGATTATTACTAACAAATAGGCATTCAAAACCTACTCTAAAAACATTTTTTCTGCCTTTTTATACTTTTTTTGACATCAAATTAAACCTTTCTTAAAAACTTGTGTCTAATAGACAAAACCATTAATTATTAATAACTAACTTAACTTTTTTCTTTGTCAGAAACGATTCCATATCAAGCAGAACAGGAACAGATTTGGATTGAGCAGTTACAAAATCCGAACACAAACTCTAAGCAGCGTACGATTGCCTTTGATGGAATTATGCGCCTACACAGGCGAGCCATTTATTCACATATTAGAAAAATGGTGATCAGTGCAGACGATACAGATGATTTGTTGCAAGAAACTTTTGTTAAGGTGTGGAAAAACATCGACAAATTTAAAAATGAATCTAAACTCTATACTTGGATTTATAGAATTGCGACCAACGAAACACTGCGTTTTTTAGAACGAAAAAAGAAAAAATATGGACTTCAGATGAATGAAACTTCTGAAGAACTAATGAGAAATTTAGAAAGTGATGAACAGTTTTCTGGAGAAGAAGTACAGCAAGCTCTTCAAAAAGCACTTTTGACTCTGCCAGACAAACAGCGTTTGGTCTTCAATATGAAATATTTTGATGAGATGAAGTATGAAGATATTTCACAGATAGTAGATACATCTGTCGGTGCATTGAAGGCATCTTATCATTTAGCTACTAAAAAAATTGAAGCCTATTTAAAAGAACATTACCAATAAAATTAAATCAAGACGTGCTATGAAATTAGATGATATACCTAAAAAACACCCCTTCAAAATACCAGACGAGGCGCATTTTGAAGCTCTGTCTAGTAAAATATACGCTCAAATAGAAGAGTTAGAAAAAAACAGTGAGAAGCAAGAGGAGCAAAAAGAAGCAACATCTATTTCTATTCAATCAGAAAATAAAGCCACTTCTTTTTGGGTAAAACCTCAAATTATGGGAATTGCTGCGACATTACTTTTACTTTTGGTGGCTACCTTTGGAGTTTATAAATATGAGACAAACAATGAGGAAGAAAAAACACTTGCCGTTTCAGAAAAACAGCTAGATTTTTCAGCCATTCCAACAGAGCAAATCAGTAATTTCTTATTAAATGAAGATATTTCTGAAACAGAACTTATTAGTTTTATACCCCAAAACTCTACTTTAGAAATAAATGATGTCTTGGAAGAATCTGACCTTAATTCTATTGATAATGAATCTTTAGACTTGATGTTGGAAGAGGAATATCTTTAAATTAAAATAGTAAGTGGTAAATGAAATACCGTTTTCTCTGTGTTCTCTTTTAACTCTGTGGTTCATAAATTATACTATACAACAAAGACAAACTATCAAAATCTATGAAAAATAAATTCTATATCGCTTTTATATTTTTTCTCTTCACTTCTTTAACAGCCTTTGCTCAAAGAGGAAAACGAGGGGGAGAGGAAATGAGTGAACAGCTCAAAGCTATGCGAGTAGCCATGATTACTCAAAACCTCAATCTTTCTTCGGATGAGGCAGCCAAGTTTTTTCCTATTTATAATGAATTTTCTGAAAAAAGAGAGAGTATAAAAAGACAACTCAAAGACAACAGAAAAGGAAGCAGAAACCTTACAGGCTCTGCATTAGAAGCCTCATTCAAAAAATCTTTTGAACTGCGTGAGCAGGAAGTAGCTTTAGAAAAACTCTACTTTGAAAAATTTAAAACTGTCATTTCAGTAGAAAAAATAAGAGAACTCTATCATACCGAAAGGCAATTTAGAAGAATGCTCTTGAAAGAACTCGCCAACCGAGGAGGGCATCGCCTGCCAGATGATGATGAAGACGACCATTAAGGAAAAAACAAAAACAGGGAAAGAGCTAGTCTCTTTTCCTGTTTTTGTTTTTTCGTTTTTGGCAGTTGAGAAGGAGCAGAGAAAAATACTCATAAACGCAAAAGTTAGTAGTAACTACTTTCTCAGTCTCTACTCTTTTTCGTTATTATTTGATTGTGTATTTTCTTCTTTCTCTTCAGTTTTATCATCTATAACTTCCTTTTTGAAAGAATTAAAATAAGTTACTTTTCCTTGAAAATCTTTTTTCTTTTCTTTCCAAGAAACAAAAAATAACCAATATATGAATATGATTATGCCGAAATAGACCAGCATTTCTTTTAAAAAGATTTACAATGTATTCTATAAAATCCATATTTCTATTATTTATACCTTTGCTAATATTCTAAAGAAATAAGACAAACAAAAAAAGTGCTACCACAAACCTACTAAAACTTTAACCTTTTACAGCCATCCGAAATGAAAGCTCAACAAGAGTAGGAAAGAGTAAGTCTTTTCCCTTGTTTTTATTTTATTTTGCTTAATTTTGCAGTCAAATTAAAATAGTGATTCAAATTATAAAAAAATTCATTCTGAATTCATTTTTCTATGATTGTCAAAACAAAAAAATATAAATTAGACCCAGATGTTTACGTCAAAATTTCATTTGTAAATGCCTTAAAAGAATGGTGGTGGGCTTGGCTTATTCCCCCTGCTATATTTCTTATTTTTCTTGCCTTTGGCTTGTGGGGTTGGGGCTTAGGCGTAGCAATTACATTGTCTGGTCTGTATCTTCTTTTTTGGTACATTCAGTTTAAAGGACTTACGATGCACGAA
Organism: Bernardetia sp.; assembly: GCF_020630935.1. NCBI lineage: Bacteria > Pseudomonadati > Bacteroidota > Cytophagia > Cytophagales > Bernardetiaceae > Bernardetia > Bernardetia sp. The sequence continues at coordinate 48,951 of NZ_JAHDIG010000027.1, read as the reverse complement.
AAGTCAAAACCACTTTTTGAAAAATATGCCTACGACATCAATAGCAAACGCATCATGATGATGATAGATGCCAAACGTGGTTCAGAAATCAAGTGGGATAGAGTTATTAAGGTAGAAAAAAGAGAAGACGCTTTTGTTCTTTATCTCTCAAAATTTGAATTTTTGTACTTTCCTTTCAACATTTTCAAATCTGAAAATGAAGTAAAATTTGTTGAAACAGTTATCCGTCGCAAAGGGTATTTGAATACAGAAATTAAAAAATAAAAAAGACCCTAAGAGTTTTAGCTTCGCTGACTTGTCAGTTCAAAAACCCTTAGGGTCTAATCAAACAAAGATTAGAGTATCATGGCTACTTCAAACAAAGACAATTCGAAAGGTAAAATCAGTTTAAAATATAAGATAATTTTAGGCGTATTTGCAGGCTTATCTGTTTTTGTGATTGCGACAAGCTATTACATTTATCAGATGGCATATACTCCAAATGTCTTGACTCAAAAAGGAGCAAAAGAACAAGTTTTGTACATTCCAAAAGGAATGAAATATGACGAACTTGCCAAGAAACTCCGTACAGAAGGGACAATTCAACACCCTGTTGCTTTTGGCGTATTTTCAAAGTGGCTAGGATATGTAGATAATGTAAAAGCAGGGCGTTATATTCTTACTCCAAAAACAAATACGATTGATTTTGTACGCCAACTTCGTTCTGGAAATCAAGCTCCTGTAAATGTTACCTTTAACCAAAACTTGCGTTTCTTAACAGACCTTGCAGGAAAAATAACAAACAACTTAGAACTAGATTCAGCAGAGTTTGCTACTTATTTGCAAGATGAAAGCACAGCAAAAGAGTTTGGTTTTGACAAGGACAATTTTATCTCTATGTTCATTCCCAATACCTACGAAATGTACTGGACAGCTACAAAAGAGGAAGTAGTGGAGAGAATGAAAAAAGAATATGATAAATTTTGGACAGACAAACGAAAAGAGTTAGCTAAAGCAAAAGGACTTTCTCAAAAAGAAGTAGCTATTTTGGCTTCTATTGTAGATGCAGAAACTCGTTATGCTGATGAAAAACCTCGTGTAGCAGGTGTTTACTTGAATCGTTTGGAAAAAGAAATGCTCTTACAAGCTGACCCAACACTTGTTTTTGCTCACAAAGATTTTACTATCAAAAGGGTCTTGAATAGCCATAAAGAAATCGAATCGCCATTCAATACGTATAAATATGCTGGTTTGCCTCCTGCTCCAATTCGCTTACCATCTATTTCTGGATTAAATGCTGTTTTGAATGCAGAAAATCACGAGTATATATTTTTCTGTGCAAAAGAAGACTTATCTGGCTATCACGCTTTTGCCAAAACAAATGCAGAACATGAAGCCAATGCAAGACGTTATCACAGAGCATTGAATGAGAGAGGAATTAAATAATGAATTTTCCTTTCAAAATAGCTACAGATTCTAAACAAACCAAAGGTAGAAGATTAGTCATACCAGATATACATGGCTGCTCTTCTACCTTTCGTGCTTTACTCCAAAAAATCAATCTGACAAAAGATGACGTATTGTTTTTCTTAGGAGATTATATCGATAAAGGTATTGATAGCAAAGGAGTAATTGACGAGATTCTAAGGCTTGAATCAGAAGGATATACTATTTTTTTACTACGAGGAAATCACGAACAAACACTTTTAGAAAGTATAGAAGAATACCCAGAAAATCCTCTTATTTTTCATAAAGCCTACAAACTTGAAAACTTGCTACATCATACAGGACAGATAGAAGAAAAATATCACACATTCTTAAAAAATCTGTATTTCTATATTGAGTTAGAAGATTATTTTTTGGTTCATGCAGGATTTAATTTCGATGCCGAAAATCCTTTTCAAGACTTCGAAGAAATGTTATGGTTACGTGATGTTTTTTATGATGAAGAACTTGCCAAATCTAAAGCCATAATCTTTGGACATCAGCCTACTCCACTGATTGATATTCAATACGCTATACAAAATAATTCTAAAGTTATCTGCCTTGATAATGGAGCAGTTTTTTATGATTTTGCAGCACAAGGCTATGGCAAACTTTTGTGTTTTGATTTGGATAGTAAAAAGCTATTTTTTCAAAAAAACTTAGAACAACAAAGACTAGAATCTAATCTGATTTAGAATTCTTTATTTGTTAAGCATCTTCATCACGTCTTTTGCCATCAAATCTACCCATTCTTTATACATCTGCCCAGAAGGATGAAGTCCATCACTAGCAATGAGCGTTTTGTCTTGAGCTGCTTTTCTTGAAATTGGCGTTATGTCAAAATATTTTACTTTGTATTTCAGTGAAATCTGTTTATTTATTCTATTATAATAATCTATCTCACTAGCTATTTTTTGAGTATCCAAATTTTTACTTTTGGCAAAATCTGTCATTCCGTAATCTGGAATTGAAATCACAAATACTTTTGAAGCATCTTTTGCAGCCAAACTAATTGCCTTTTGCAATAGTTTTTCAAAACGTTGTTCATATTTCGTGCTATCTTCTCCATCGTATTGGTCGTTTACTCCAATGAGAAGAGATACAATGTCATATTTTTGTTTTAAGTCTTTTCGTTGTTCTGCCAAACGAATCGCTGTCAAGAGTTCTTCGCATGTCCAACCTGTTTTTGCAATGATTTTGGGTTCTTCAAAATTAGGGTAAACGCACGAAAAAAAAGTATAGCCATTTAAATCAAATAGAAGCTCTTTTTTACTTTGATTATTTATATTACTCTGACAAGTAAAGTTTATTTAAAGCTAAGTGAGCTAGTATAAAAAGTTTCGTGCGTTTACCCTACTTCAAAATAAATTTTGTTTTTATCTTGATTATTTTTTGATAAAAATTCAATTCTTTCAGCAAGCTGTACAGGATAACGCTCTCTTATTTTTACACTTTCTCCGATAGTATAGGAGTCGCCTAGAGCAAGGTAATTTATTTTAGCAATTTCTTTAGAGTCTTTATCTACTGATTTCTGTGTCATACAAGAAGCTAAACATACTGTACAAACAAAGAATAAAAAGAATGGAAATATTTTGAACATAATTGATAAAGGGGATAAATAAAATTGAAGCAGTTAGATTTTAAAGGGTAAAATAGCTTTTTTTGGTATAAAAGTCTATAATTTCTTATTCTGACACATTGTTCAAATCTCTTCTGTATTTCTTACTATCTGCCAAACAAAAGAGAATAAAATAGGATTAAAAGCATACAAAAGGTATTGAAAAACACAAACCTCTCAAAATGAAGACTTTACAAAAGCACAGTTTTATGAAAATTTTAGATTTCCAAATATGCCTCTAGTTTGTTAAATTTGTAAGCATCACATTTAAACAAGACCCTCAAATTAGTAAAAACTCGTAGGGTCTGATGCAATGATACCTCTACTGGAACAAACACACATAAATTATAATTTAATAAAATTAAGCTATCTAAAGTTATGCAGACAAAAGAAACGCTAAAAGAATCTACGCCTACAAATACAAGTTTTGATACAAAAGAAGTCTTGAAACACTATCGTATCGGTTGGGAAAGCCGAAATGCCAGTCTTTTAGGACGAAAAGAAGTATTTGCAGGGAAAGCCAAATTCGGAATTTTTGGAGATGGAAAAGAAGTTCCTCAGATTGCGATGGCAAAGGCGTTTCAAAAAGGAGATTTTCGTTCGGGTTATTACCGAGACCAAACCTTTATGCTTGCTTTAGAAGAAATTACTTTAGAGCAGTATTTTGCACAGTTATATGCTCATACAGACCTAGAAGCTGACCCAGCTTCGGCAGGTCGCCAGATGAATGGACACTTTGCTACTCGTTCAATAGATGAGAACGGAGATTGGAAAAACCTTACAGAACAATATAATTCAAGTGCAGATATTTCTCCAACAGCAGGACAAATGCCTCGTTTGGTAGGATTGGCACTCGCTTCAAAAACCTATCGCCAAAATGCTGATATTTTATCAGAATACACTAAATTTTCAAAAAATGGAAATGAAGTAGCTTTTGGAACAATCGGTGATGCTTCTACTTCGGAAGGACTTTTTTGGGAGGCGATAAATGCTATGGGCGTGCTTCAAGTGCCAGTAGTAATGTCGGTTTGGGATGATGGCTATGGAATTTCTGTTCCTAAAAAATATCAAACTACAAAAGAAAGTATTTCGGAAGTCTTATCTGGTTTCCAAAGAGACGAAAATCATAAAGGCTATGAAATCATCAAAGTAAAAGCGTGGGATTATGCTGAACTTTGCCGAGTTTATGTAAAAGCAGCCAACCTTTCTCGTACCGAACATCAGCCTGTTCTGATTCATGTAGAAGAAGTTACACAGCCACAAGGACACTCTACTTCGGGTTCGCATACTCGTTATAAGCCAAAAGAGCGTTTGGAGTGGGAAAAAGAATACGATTGTTTGTTGCAAATGCGTAAATGGATTCTCTCAGAAGGAATTTCGACAGAAGAAGAACTAGATAAAATAGAAAAAGATGCTTTTGCAAGAGCTAGAGACGCAAGAAATCATGCTTGGAAAATCTTCAATGAAGATATGCAAAAAGACCAAGATGAAGCCCTAAATTTGATAGAAAGAGCAGCTAATCAGTCTTCTAACCAAAATATTAAAAATGAATTATTAGACATCCATAAGACGCTCAAAACTACGCTCAATGCAATGCGTCTGGATACAACTAAAGCCGTAAAAGCTGCACTCCGAACACTCAAAAATGAGCTTGAAAACCCTGTTCGTGTAGATTTAAAACTTTTCATTGACAGAACAAAAGAAGAAAATTACGACCGTTATAACTCACACTTGTATTCTGAAACAGAACTTTCTGCTTTGAATGTAGAAGAAGTAAAACCTACTTATTCAGAGGATAGTCCAGTAGTAGATGGAAGAGAAGTATTGCAAGCATGTTTTATTGAAGCATTTGAGAAAAATCCTTTGGTAGTTGCCTTTGGAGAGGATGTGGGTAAAATTGGAGACGTAAACCAAGCCTTTGCAGGTCTGCAAGAGAAGTTTGGAGAAAGCAGAATCACAGATACAGGTATCCGTGAAGCAACCATTATGGGACAAGGAATTGGAATGGCAATGCGTGGATTGCGTCCGATTGCTGAAATTCAATATTTAGATTATTTGCTTTATGGTTTGCAAATTTTGTCAGATGATTTGGCTTGTTTGCGTTACCGTACGAAAGCTGGACAAAAAGCACCACTCATTGTCCGTACTCGTGGACACCGTTTGGAAGGAATTTGGCATGCAGGTTCGCCTATCGGAACTATTTTAGGTGCGCTTCGTGGAATGTATGTTTTAGTACCTCGTGATATGACACAGGCAGCAGGTTTTTACAACACTATGCTCAAATCTGATGACCCAGCACTTATTATTGAATGTCTGAATGGCTACCGTTTGAAAGAAAAAACACCAGATAACGTAGGAGAATTTACTGTTCCTTTGGGTGTTCCAGAAATTTTGAGAGAAGGAAAAGATGTTACAGTTGTTACCTACGGTTCTATGTGCAGAATTGTGATGGAAGCAGCCGAGCAGCTAGAGAAACTAGGCGTAGATATAGAAGTAATTGATGTTCAGACACTTCTTCCGTTTGACCGTCATCATATCATTTTGGAATCTATCAAGAAGACCAACCGTGTTATTTTTGCTGACGAAGATGTAGAAGGTGGTGGAACAGCCTACATGATGCAAAAAGTTCTAGATGAGCAAAATGCGTATCGTTTCTTAGATTCTAAGCCTGTTTGTGTTTCGGCACACGACCACCGTCCAGCTTACGCAACAGATGGCGATTATTTCTCTAAGCCAAATCCGGAAGACATCACAGAAGCAGCTTATACTTTGATGCACGAGTTTAATCCACAAGATTTCCCAGAACTCTATTAATCATTTTTTAGACTGATTTTTGCTGAAAATTTTAATAAGTAGCTTATATAATTTATAGGCTACTTATTTTTGTAAAAAACTTTAAGTATTGAATTACGGTTTAAGATGTTGAACAAACCAATTCATTTATGAATACTGCACCATTAGAATTATCGCATAGTTTATTAAAAACTATTGATTCATTATTTATAGAAAATAATATATCCAAATATTTTAAAGATGTTGTAGTGGTTGTTTTGGCTATTCTGTTTTTTCCTATTTTATATTTTGCTTTTTGGATAGTTGCTCTAATTGCATTTTTTATGATACGTAAAAGCTATGCTGAAAAAATCAACTTCAAAAGTGCCGAAGAATACAGACAAAGCAGAATAGCTTACGATGAAGCCTTGCCTATTGCTAAGGAAAATGAAATTATCTTTACTAAGTTAAAGGAAATAAGTAAAATAAGATATTTTATTTTCTACCCAATACGACTAATTTATAAGCCTTTTGAATGGTACTGTAAAAAAGTCAAAAAAGAATTTGAAAAACTAGATAGACCAACTAAAGAAGGAGATTTGTTTGAATCTATTTCAGAAGAAGAGATGTGGAAAGAACGTCCATCTGTTTACAAATATAGAATATAATGTTTAATACTCCTTACAAGTTTAACTACTTAGGTCATACTAAAACGAAAACAGAGCCTTTCAACAAACTACATAAATTTGCTTTCAAATGTCGCTTCAATCATAGATATATTGTAAGAGTAGAAGAGTATGAAAACTTAGTGTTTGTAGTAAAATTTTATTTAAAGAATCATGAGAATTCAGATAAAAAATACCAGTTATTGAGTGGATTTAATGATGTAGCTCGTGTAATTTCTACAAATATCGAAATAATGTTTTGGTTATATCAGAAAAATGACCTTTCCTTGTTTGGTTTTATAGGTGCAAATTCAGAAGACGAAGAGGTAGCAATGTCTAAAAGATTTAAAGTATATAGTAAAGTTATGTTACGCTGTTTTTCTCCAAACAAATTTTTCCACAGAAAAAGCTCTACAAACAGTGCCTACCTCCTCCTCAACAAAAAACACATAGAAACTGAAGAAAACTTAGAAGAACTCATCAAAGAAATGTTCATAAAATATTATGATATGTCTTTGTAAAAATATTTACTTACTTAAATTTTAAAACTATAACAAATGCTCTACGACCAAGCTAATTCCCACATAGATAAAGAAGAGTTTATGGAACTCTCTATCGAACACGCCCATACACATATTGGAATATTTTTGAGTTGGATTGTTACTAATGACCTCGCAAGCGAAGATTTTGAAGATGAGGCAGGTTTGCAAATTCGAAATCTACTACAACGCTCTATTTCTTGCTGCATTTTTAGTGAAATTTGGGACGGTGTTGTTTCTGATGAAATGCTCAATGAGGAAGCGCAAAAATTTACGAAAGCCTATTACGGAGGAGGAAACTATATTGAAGATTACAGAAAAATATTTCCACAATACGAATGTATGTACTTGGTAGAAGATACGTGGGAAAATTATGAGAAAGTAGCCAAAGTATTGGATATGCGTTTTAAGGAATGGAAAAATATGAAATAAAAATTTTAGATGTACAAAAATCTTTATGTAGAACGAAATAGAATCATCTACCAATCTCTGGAAGATATTCAAAATCAAGAAAGAGGGAATATTGTCCTATTCTGTTTTCCGACTTTTTATAAGGATTTTGGTATTTCATTTTACAAATATTATGGGTCTTATCATTGGGTAAAAAATACGATAGTCGAAACGAAAGATGAAGAGCTAACAGAAAGTAATATTAAATTATCTCTACTTTTTAGAAAGGAAACAGGCATACTTTCAGAAACTACTTTCAAAGAAATAGAAAATAAAATCAAAAATACGCCCTTTCCACAAACTCAAATTTTTGGAGAGGGAGGAAGAGATGGAACTACTTATAAACTTACTTTAAACTCTGCTGTCAGTATTTCGCTAAGTTGGTGGGATGCAAGTTTAGAAAAAGATTCAGATTGGCAACCGATAAACAACACCATTTCAGAAATTACAAAACAGGTCAAAAATTTTGAAGCAGAAGAAAAAAAAGAGTTTTTATACATTTACGAAGAAGATATTTATAAAGACAATCTCACTGGAGATTCAAGGGTTATGACACACATAGAATTTAAGTCTATTTAAAATTATTTTAATCCTATTTTTATTCCTAAAAAATTGATAATCAATGGCATAAGCCATTATTAAACATCAATTATCAATTATCAATTCATTTATTCCTTGTTTTTCTGTACCTTTGTGTGTTGAAAACTTTTTAGCAAAGAAATTCCACTTTTAATAGAAAAAATACAATCGCTTTTTAGATATGTTAGATAATTTAACGGCTCGTTTAGACAAAGCTATGAAATCGCTGAAAGGCGAAGGAAGAATTACAGAAGTAAACGTAGCAACCACTATTAAAGAAATTCGTCGTGCGCTAGTAGATGCCGACGTAGATTATAAAGTAGCCAAAACGGTTACAGACGAAATTAAAGATGAGGCTTACGGACGTGAAGTCTTGATTGCTGTAAAACCAGGGGAACTTTTTACAAAGATTGTCTATGACAAACTTACTCAACTAATGGGTGGGGAACGTAAGGAAATGAATCTTTCTGGGAATCCTTCTATTATTTTGGTGGCAGGTCTGAATGGTGCTGGTAAGACTACTTTTACTGCAAAACTTGCTAACCACCTCAAAAAACAAGGTCGTCAAGTTCTTTTAGCAGCCTGTGACGTGTACCGTCCTGCTGCGATTGACCAGTTAAAAACATTGGCAGAGCAAATTGATATTGAAGTCTATGCAGAGCCAGAAAATAATAACCCTGTTCAGATTGCAGAAAATGCTATCAGACACGGTAAAGACACAGGAAAAAAAATAATTATCGTCGATACGGCAGGTCGTTTGGCAATCGATGAATCTCTTATGACAGAGATTTCAGAAATGAAAAAAGTTCTGAATCCTACTGAAACTCTTTTTGTAGTGGATGCTATGACAGGACAGGATGCTGTTACGACTGCAAAAATATTCAACGAACGCATCGATTATGATGGTGTAGTGCTTACAAAATTAGATGGTGATTCTCGTGGTGGTGCTGCCCTTTCTATCCGTAGAGTGGTAGATAAGCCAATTAAATTCATAGGTACGAGTGAAAAGATAGACGGAATTGATGCTTTCTATCCAGACCGTATGGCACAGCGTATCTTGGGAATGGGAGACGTTCTTTCCCTCGTTGATAGAATGCAGCAGGCGTATGATGAAGATGAGGCAAGAAGAATCAATAAGAAAATCCGTAAAAATCAGTTTGATTTCAATGACTTTATCTCTCAAATTGAGCAAATCAAGAAAATGGGTAACATTAAAGACCTAGTTGGAATGCTTCCAGGCATTGGCTCAAAAATGAAAGATTTTGAAATTGATGATGATGCGTTCCGTCCGATTGAAGCTATTATCAATTCAATGACTCCTTACGAAAAAGCAAATCCAGATGTTTTAGATGGAAGTCGTCGTCGTCGTTTGGCTGCTGGTAGTGGACGTACTATCCAAGAAGTAAACAACCTTATCAAGCAGTTTGGTGAAATGCGTAAAATGATGCGTAAGATGAACCAATTCCAAGGACCAGGTGGAAATAAAAAACTAGCTAAAATGATGAAGCGAGGAAGATAATATAGTTATTAATGTTAAGTGATTAACGATTAATTAAATATTCAAAAAGCGTTTTAGAATAAATCTAAAACGCTTTTTGCTTTTAAAAGACAAAATCCGTATTTTTTGAAAGTTAAAATTCATTTTTAAAAATTCACTTATTAAAAAACATTTTTTCCTTATGAAATCTCACGAGATAGATTATACTATTATCGGAAACGATATTCAAATTGTAGAAGTAGAATTAGACCCTAACGAAACGGTCATTGCAGAAGCTGGAGCAATGCTCTACATGGAAGAAAATATAGCTTTCGAAACCAAAATGGGCGATGGCTCTGAACCAGAACAAGGCATTTTTGGTAAACTTATGTCGGCAGGCGCAAGAATGATAACAGGCGAATCACTTTTCATGACACACTTCACGCAGCGAGGAAGTGGAAAAGGACGAGTAGCTTTTTCAGCTCCTTACCCTGGAACGGTTACACCTGTTCAGCTTTCAGCTTGCAACAATAGTACGCTTATCGTTCAGAAAGATAGTTTTCTTTGTGCTGCATTAGGAACAAAAATTTCAGTACACCTTAATCGTCGTTTTGGTTCTGGATTTTTTGGTGGCGAAGGGTTCATCATGCAGAAATTACAAGGTGATGGAATGGCATTTTTCCATGCTGGAGGAACAATCATTGAAAAAGAACTCAATGGCGAAACGCTAAAAGTAGATACAGGCTGTATCGTGGCTTTTGAAGAAGGCATTTCGATGGACATTCAACGAGCAGGAAACCTAAAATCTATGTTTTTGGGTGGTGAAGGCTTGTTTTTAGCTACGCTTAGTGGAACTGGAAAAGTTTGGCTACAATCTATGCCAATTTCTAAACTCGTTCAAGCACTTTCTCCAATGAGTAAGGCTACTTCAAAAGCAACTTCTTTAGGTGGACTTTTGGGAGGAGATTAATTTTGGTAAATAAACTTTAATTTTCAAAAGAGAATATTTATAGAGCATAAAGCATCATAAGTGTTTCTTATCAATAGAAAACAAACCACTTTTATAATGACCTGTAAAAGTGGTTTGTTGTATTAAAATAAAAACTATTTTACCCTAATGTTTTTCTGCAAGACTGATTTTATTTTCTATTTAGGTCAGCTCAATAGAGTAATATCAAGATAATTGCAAATATCATTGTTAGATTATATGGTTAAAAAATTCCTCAATTCTTTTGGTATTCTTTCAGAAAAAGAAATTAATGATTTTGTACAAAATACTGTTAGAAAGAAATTAAATAAATCTGATTTTTTTATTCGTGAAGGTGAAGTATGCAATGAAATTGCTTTTATAAATTCGGGTACATTTCGTTCGTTTTATACTACAAATAAAGGCGAAGAGTTTACTTATTGTATTATGTTTCCTGCTAACTTCATAGCTGCTTATTCTTCATTTATTACAGAAGAAGCTACTTCTGAAAATATACAGGCTATTACAAATGCTGAGTTGCTGGTAATTTCCAAAAATACACTAGATAATTTTGCAAAGCATAGTATAAACTGGCTAAAGATGTATAAAATCATAGCTGAACAACAGTATATTGAGTTAGAAAAAAGAATTTATCAACTTCAAAAAGATAATGCTGCTGAAAGATATAGAGACTTAATTGAAAACCAACCTCAATATATACAAGAAATTCCACTACACTATTTAGCTTCTTACTTAGGAATAACACAAAGACATTTGAGCAGAATACGAAAGGAAGTTGTGTTTTAGACATTTGTCCTATAGCCTAATTAAGCTCTTTTCTACCTTTGTTTATTATAAAATAATAAATCAATTAGACTAAAAAATAGACAAATGAGTAAGAAAATTTTGATTATAAATGGGCATCCAAACAAAGATTCATTTAACTTTGGAATTGCAGCAGCCTATAAAACAGGAGCAGAAAGTTCTCAAGCAGAAATTAAAGAAATCATTATTTCAGAGTTAAATTTTAATCCTAATCTACAGTATGGTTATCAAAAGAGAACTGTATTAGAACCTGACTTATTAGAAGCTTGGGAAAAAATAAAATGGGCAGAGCATTTGGTTTGGATACATCCTGTTTGGTGGGGAGGTTTACCTGCTATTTTAAAAGGATTTATTGATAGGGTATTTCTACCAACATTTGCCTTTGCATACAGAGAAAACTCTATTTTTTGGGATAAACTTTTAAAAGGTAAAACAGCACACATTATCACTACATTAGACCAACCAACTTGGTACTATAAGTTTATTAATGGGCAACCTAGTACAAAACAATTAAAGAAAAATACCCTTGAATTTTGTGGAGTCAAGCCTGTTAAAACAACTTATATTGGAATCGTAAAAACATCCACACAAAAACAGCGTAAAAAATGGCTAGAACAAATATATAAGTTAGGAGAAAAACAAAGATAATCTAACACAGAATGGTTTACGTAAAAATAAACCATTCTGCATCAAAAATTTTTACTCCTTTTCTAGCACCAATACAATTTTATTAAAATCGGCTGCTGCATTGATGACTTTTCTGTACTCTTCAAAATCTTCTAAAGGAAGATAAATCTCATAGTAATACTCAAAAATATCTACAGTTATAGTATTTCCTTCTTGTTTGTAATCTGAAACAAAACCACAATTTTTCTTTCCACCGTCATCAAAGACAACATTGAGTTTCAAATCATCTAAGTTTTTGACTGTGTAGCCTTCTGGAATATCAAAGACTAATGTTCTGTCATAAATACGGTTGTGTCCGTTCTCTACAGCTAGTTTTCGCTCCTTTTCTTGGTAGAGTTCCGATTGAGGACCGATACATTTTCCAATAGTGAAGAGATATTTATTTCCTGCCTTTTCTATCCACGACTTCGATTCAAAGTTAGTTTTGATAGCAAACTCATTTTCTAAAAGGTCGGTGTTCATTTTTTCATTTTCTAACTCAATATTCTCAAATTCTGCATCTTCTGAAAGCCCTCTCAAAACATTTTCTAACATTTCATCACGCTTTTCTCCAGACAAATAAGGAATAATTGGCTGAATACCAACAGCAGAAAGTCCTCCAAAACTATATTTTAAATCAGCTTTCACAGCGTCCATATCTTCATTGAACTTCATTTTTAAATTGATATTGCTGAAATTTTTATCGCCTTCAAGGGGTTGTATTTTTCTGACTGTTCCCATTCCAAAAACATTGTCTCCTACTTTCATTCGACGAATAAAAAGTCCATCGGTTGCCGTCCACGTATCTGGTACAATTCCGTAACGGTATAAAGGAGTGGCAGGTGAAAGATATTTTTTTGTATTCGGAAAATAAATTAAAAACTCACGCATATTGCCCCAATAATCAAAATCGCCATCAAATCTGACTTCACTTCTATCGCTTGTCAGAATAAGTTCGTAATCTACTTCTGCCAGTTCAAAAAGCGTTGTAAAGAGGCGTACAAGTCCACGCTCGTTTGCAATTTTAGACTTTTCTATTTCTTCAATGTTTGAAAAGGCTGGCGTTGGAGACTCTGTCCCTTGCACTTTGACTTTCAGATAATTTTCTATTTTTCTGATACGTTCTTCTTCTGATTCTTTACCTTTTATGCCTATTTCTTTATATATTTTTTTAAGAGCTTTTTCTTCTTTTTTGTCTCTAGTTTGGCAAAAAACACTGTAAATCTGTCGTGCTGCATCCGACCACGTATAAAAACGCTGATTCGAACTAGCTGCCAAATTATACGCCAGTTTGTAATCTACTCGCATTCTGTTAGGGTCTGCATAAGCAAATGGTTCTCCTAGAAGTGGCGCAACACTATCTAGTTTAATGGTTTGAATAGTTTTTTCGCTGTTTGTGTCTTCTTTTAGCTCGGCATCTGGCAAACCGTTATAACTCTTAGCTTCAAATTGCAAAAAAGAGGGTGTAATAAGTTCAAAATGCACATTTTTAGTGGGCGTTCCTGTTTGCAGAAATTCTCTTCCTTCTTGATTTCCACCAAAAACAGTCTCTTTTGTCGTATAAAAATATTCGATTTCGCTCCCTTTTTCAATCCCTTCAATAGCAAACATTTTATAACCTCTTCCAGATTCTTCATCTTTTATTTCCTTGAGTTCGTCTTGGTTTGAAATGACCACTTTTCCATTTGGAGAAATAGAACGAACCTTTAGTTTTTCTAAAGTTCCCTCTCCTAGAGGAATAAAAATGGCATTAAAACGCTCAACAGCATCTGTACTTCCTAGCCAGCGAATAGCATGGTGTGTTTTGTATAGAATCACTTGGTCATCTGAAGGTGAATAAAAATATTCTATCATATTTTTATCTAAAAAAACGATTGAAACTTCATCTTTCAAGTGAGCAGGAATTTCGTTTCTTTCTCTATTTTCCTCCCAGTCATAATTGGCATATTCGTGATTATCTTTATCTGCCCAAGCTGAAAAGGATAATAAAAAAGATGCAAGTAAGGTTATTGAAAGTACACTGAATTTATTTTTTTTCATGTAAAAAATTGGAGATTTATATTGACTAAAATTATTAAATACGAAAAGCATTTTCCTTGATTTGAAAAATGCTTTTCATAATTTTTTGTGTTGTTAAATTATCGTCGGTGGAGACACCGACAATGGCAAGATATATTATTTATATATCAAAATATCTAAAGAACATATCTAGGCGTTCTTTCTGAATATCTGCATCTGGATTTTCTTGAAACTTAGCAATCACACGATATTCAAAACGCTCTAAGGTTGCTAAAATAGCATTGAGTTCTGTTTTATCTAATTTTAAAGTGAGTTTGATAAGATTGTGGTCATAAGGGTCTGTATCTACATAACTACTCAAAATTTTGGTATTATTTTCTTCTATCAGACGGCTAATATGAGAAAGAGAATAATCTCTATAATTCATTGACAAGACAATAATTGCCCCTGCACTTTGGCTGGCAAACGTACGAGCAAAGGCTGCCAACGTATCTCTTACTGTTATTACTCCTACAAAGAAATTACTCAAATCCAAAACTGCAATAATACGCAAGTTGTGGTCTGTTGCAAGACGCATCACATCATAGAAATGTTGTTCTTCGCTTACAAAAACATCTTCATAAAATGGCTCAACAGAGTCGATAGTTGCTTCTGGATTATTTATCTCATAGAGCATATCTTCTGTGATAATGCCTTTATACACATTATCCTCAACGACAGGAAGTTGTGTAATACGAAAAGCATCCATCCAGTTTAGTGCTTTCCTTACACTATCGTTACCCTTTAAAGGAGGTATCATTTCATTGATGAGGTCGGCAGCGACCATCACAGAAGTAGTAGAATTAAAAGTATCAGTCATAGTGGTTGTTTTTGGATAAAGCAATAGATAGCAAAGCCCTAATTATTTATCTTTGTCCAAAACAATATAAATAATTTTGTTTGATTATTTATAAATATAATCATCTTGCTATGAAATAGAACAACAATTTGTATGCTAATTTGCTTAGAAAAGCCATTATATTTAGTTAAATCCTCTTTACAAAGAAGCATTTTTAATACAAAAGAAGGTTCAATATCAATGTTTAGATTTTTTTTACTTGCAATGTGTGTAAACTACAAGTTTATTTTTTATTAAACCATGTAGGCTGTCTTTTCTAACGGATTATTTTTTAAAAAGTCGTCGAAGTACGCATTAAAGATAGCAGAGTGTTCCATCATCGGAGCATGCCCACACTTGTCAATAAAACGAAGCTGACTATTTCTCAACAGCCTATGAAACTCATGGGCAACAGGAGGAGGAGTAATCGTATCGTTCAATCCCCAAACTAACAGTGTCGGAATATTTATCTGTGGAATCTCTTTAGCCATATTATTGCGCTGTGCCGAACGAGCAATCGTAATCATACGCAAGCACTTTGCATTGTTATTTGTTACTTCGAATACGTCATCTACTAGCTCTTTCGTTGCAACTTTTGGGTCATGAAATGTATATTCTACTTTTTCTTTTATGTATTCGTAGTTTCCACGCTTAGGAAAAGAACCTCCCATACCATTTTCGAAAAGCCCTGAACTACCTGTCAAGACCATTCTTTTAGAGATGTCTTTATTACGAAGAGCAAAAATAAGAGCCAAATGCCCTCCTAAAGAATTACCTACCAATGTGAGGTCTTTCAACTCCTCCATCTTTACAAACCCTTCTACAAAATCGATAAGACCTTCCAAATGCGCTTTGCGAAGAGAAATAGTGTAAATTGGCATCATAGGTATAAGTACCCTATAATTTTTAGAAAAATGAGCTACTACGCCTTCCCAGTTACTCATCTCTCCAAAAAGCCCATGTAAAAGCAAAAGCACTTCACCTTCGCCTTCATCTATATATTGGTATCCTCCTTTTTCTTTTATTTTCATGCGTGCAGAATTAAACCTTAAAATGAGATTAGATATAGTTTTAAAACGACAAATTTACTAAAAATTATGTATCGTTTTGCTTTAATGAGCCAATTACAAATTATGAACTGTAAAATCAGCGAAGCTAATTACGAATTATTTCATTCTGCATAGCTAATCTTGAGCTAATAAAATTTTAGTTCTCAGTTATTTATGGGAAATTTACGCCTCTGTTTTTTTCACATTCAGCTATAAAGATAAATTATATCTCGTCGCCAATAAGTTGTGCTACCAAACGTCCAGAACGCATAGCAGCATTGAGCGAGCCATTGAGAAGATAATCGCCACAACGGTATAAACCATCATGAATTTTCAAATCATCTACTGATGGCGTATGTCTGACAGAGTTTTGGTTAGGCAAGGCATGTGGAATAGCATAAGATTTCAAAAATTCCCATTCGTAGGCGTGAGTTCCATACCAAAGACTAAGTTCTCGTCGTGTTTTTTCTATGAGTTCTTCTTCTGTGAAGTCTTTATTTTCATCGTCTGTAATAATAGAAACTGAAAGCAAAGATTTATCAATCGGAGCATAATCAGAAGAAATATCGCTCATCACAACAAAATTATTTACTAATCTGTTTTCCAAAGAATTTAGACACAAAACAGGTCTTCTCACAATAGATTTATCCATCGAAAAATAGAGATTTGTTGTTCCTCTAGTCTGTGTATTTTTTGTTAAGTTAGCTCTATACGATTGTGAAAACTCATTATTTTCTGTGGCTATCAAAATGCTTCTTGCTTCAAATTCATTTCCACTTTCTGTAGTAGCTACATTTTTATTGACAGAAACTACTCTTTCGTTTGTAATGATAGCATGGTCAGACAAAACATTAGCTAACTGGCGAGGAATTTCTTCCATTCCAAGTGCAGGAACAGCCCCTTTTCCATTAGAAAACATCTGAAAAACAAAATCAAACATTCTATTTGAAGTTTCTAAATCTTTTTCTAAAAAAATACCTGCCAAAAAAGGATTTAAAAACTGTTCTATCAAAGAGCTTTTAAATTTATAATTTTGCCTTAGAGCTTGATACGTAGAAGTTTCGGGTTGTGTAAAAATTTCGTGTAAATCTTTTCCATTTATTTCCGTCTTGACCAAAAGCATACGGAGCTTATCTGCCCACGTACCTATGGGATTGGCAAGCGTAGAAAGTGTTTTTTCTGGACTTCTAAAAGGGTCTGCAAACTCAAAAATTCCTTTGTCTGTGTGTAAGAGCGCACCTGCATCAATGGTTCGAAGTTGTAGTTTTGAGTAATTGAGAGCTTTTTGTGCTTCTGGGTAGGCTGTCAATAGTACTTGGAAACCTCTGTCTAAACGAAAACCATTTACTATGTCTGTCTTTACTCTTCCCCCTACTCGGTCGGTAGCCTCAATAACTTTGACAGAAAGTCCTCTTTGATGTAAATTTCTAGCAGCCGTAAGTCCAGCTACTCCTCCTCCAATGATAAGTACGTCAGTCATATAAAAAAATAAGAATATGAGTTTATAATGATTTGTAAAGTATAGCTACTCAAAAGTACGGTTTCTTGTTCAGAATTATGTAAAAAAAGTAGCTATTTTTTGATACTTCTAAAAAGGAAGTAGAGCAAAAACTGTTTTATTCAACTTGTAAAAATATTTTATCGAAAATGAATACGGAAAGAGCTCTTTTCATTTTGAACTAAAAAAATGAAATTGTAAATTAACTTTTCAAAATACGCACAAGAATTAAATAACCAGAATGAAGCAGCATATTAGTGTAGAAAATTTTGTCCCAGACGAAGAACTTTTAGAGGCTTATGAAGAGGAAACGTTTCATTATATAGATACAATAATGGAACGCTTTCTTATCGTTTATTTGGCATTTAGCCTTGTTTTAGCTGTTTTTTATCAAGAATTTGTTCAAGTATATTTATTTCTGCCTAGTTTGGGGGCTTTCTTTGCTTATCATCTGATTAAGCGTTTTGTAATGCCACAAGATGCTCGTTATGTCCTGACGGCTGTTTTGGCAATGATGGGCGTAGTATATTTGATACAGTTGCAGGGAGCTTTTTATATTCAATTCGTATTTTTTATTACGCTTACGGTCTTAGTATTTTATCAGAATTGGCGTATTTTGGTTTTTTATGCCTCACTTATAGGGGCTTATATTTTGATTTGCTTTGCTTTATATAGCGTATTCGGACAAGCTAACATAAAAGAATATTTCCTCAATGTAGAAAACTTAGATTCACAAGTAGCCTTTTTTGGCTGCCTGTTAGGAGCTGCAGAGCTTTTTGTAGCCATATTTTTTGCTGGCTATTTGAAAAAACAAACCGACCAAGATGCAAGAAATAAGATTTACCTCAACGAACAACTCAATTTTTCGGGCAATTTGGCATTTGCCAATAAGATTGCAGAAGGTGAGCTAGATTCAGAGTTTGTTCCTGCTGAAAACGATGTAATGGGAGAAGCTCTTCTGAATATGAGAAATAGCTTGAAATCATTTGTAGAAAACGAAAGACTAAACAAATGGCGAAGTGATGGAGTAGCACAAATTAGTGACATTTTGGTTTCTAGTGAATCTATTACTATGCTTTCTCAACAAGTTCTGAACAAAGTCGTTTCGTATTTAGGAGCGCATCAAGGCATTTTTTATTCTTTACATAAAGATTCTTTCAAACACGAACCTTATCTGAAAGCCACAGCAGCGTATGCGTATGATGATATAGAAAAGCTAGACCAAAAAATTCTCATTGGAGATGGCTTAGTGGGGCAGGTTGCCGAATCTAAAGACCCTATTTACCTTAAAAACCCTCCTCCTCATTTCTTTAAGATAAAATCTGCTATTGGCGAAGCTCCTCCACAAGGTCTGATGCTTTTGCCACTACAACTTCGTGAAAATTTGGTAGGAGTGTTGGAAATTGCTCTTTTACGTCCTTTGTCTCAACACGAACGTAGCTTCTTAGAGGAAATTTCAAGCCGTATTGCTGCTACTATGATAGCCCTTCGCTCACAAGAAGACAATAAGCGTTTGTTAGAGGAATCTCAAGAATATGCAGAACAAATTGCCTCACAAGAAGAAGAAATGCGTCAAAATGTAGAAGAACTGACCAGTACACAAGAAGAACTTGCCAAGCAGATGCGTGAGACAGAATATATAAAAAATGAGGTTACAGCGCAGTTAGAAGCTCTCAATCTTTCTGCTTTGCTTATTCAATTAGATACACAAGGAAGAATTATCTCATCTAATGAACGAGTTTCTGATGCTATACGCAGATATGAAGATGATTTGGATGGAATAAAACTAGCACAACTTATAGATGATAAAGAACACTTACAGTCTTGGGAACGAGTTTGGGCGCAAGTTCAGCTCGGAGAAATCGGACATTTGGTCTTTAAAAACAAACGACCAGATAAAAGTTCTGCGTGGATTGACCTAACTATTGCTCCTGTACGAGATAAAAATGAGCAAATCTACAAATATATTGCTATTGGTCTCAATATCACTCGCCAAATGAAGCAAGATGCTAGGCTCAAACGCCTACTCAAAGAAACTGAAGAAGCTAGGGAAAAAGCAACAACAGTAAGTCGTCAGAATCAAGAACAATTACGAGCTATTGATAATTCAGTAGCAATGTTAGAAATGGATAGCGAAGGACAGATTCTTCAAGTCAATGAAAACTTTTTGAAGATTATGGGCTATGAGAAAAAAGAAGATTTAGAAGGAAAATATCACTCTGATTTAGTAGAAAAAGGAACAGTTCTTACTGAAGAATATTTAGATTTATGGAAAAAATTACGTCAAGGAGAAACTGTTGAAGGAACATTCAAACGAATGTATAGCACAGGAAAAACAGTTTGGGTAAGAGGAAGTTATACTCCGACGCTTAATTCAAAAAATGAGCTTGCTAAGGTTACAAAACTCAGCTATGATGTTACTGAATCTAAAAAACAACAAATAGAGCTTGAAAACCTATTGGAGCAAATGACGGCTCAAGAAGAAGAAATGCGTATCAGTATGGAATATTTACAAAACACGCAAGAAGAATTAGACCGTAAGACAAAAGAGTTTAAAGATTTTCACAATTTTATTAATGACTTCAATGTTATTATTGATTTTGATGAGAAAGGAACGATTTTAAGTGTCAATGAACTATGTGAAAAAATTACGGGATACGACGAGTCTGAAGTCATCGGACATAGCTATTCAGATTTTGAAGAATTGGAAGGAAATGAAACCTTCGAACATCTTTGGAAAGAAACCATAGAAGGAGATTATACTGAGCGAATAGTAAAAGTCAAAGCAGCAGATGGTTCTATTATTTTCCTCAAAACTTTCTATATTCCTATACACGACCAAAACAATGAGGTTACAAAAATAACAGCAGTGAGTGATGACATTACCACACAAAAGCAACAAGAAAAGCTCATTCAGAAAAATATAGATGAGCTAGAAAAAAACCAAGTAGAACTAGAACAAAGAGAAAAATTTTTAGAATCTCTACTTAGTATTTTAGACGAAATTCCAGCACTTGTAGGGCGTGCTACTTTAGGAAAAAAATTAGACATTGTATATGTCAATGAGTTTGGAGAAGAGCTGATTGGTTATGATGCTAATTTTATAAAAAAGAACGGATTTGGTGGCTTCATCCACAAAGAAGATATACCAAAACTAGCACAGGTTACAAAAGAAAAACTAGCTAAAAGTGATAGTTATTCGGCTTCATTCAGAGTAGTTACGAAGGATAAGAAAATCAAAACGGTTTGGGAATATGCTCAAAAGGTAGATTTTAATGGAAAAGAATGTATAGACTTTTTTATCATTGACCCAAGTATTATTTCTCAAAATGATTTGTAAATAAAATGATTGGCTTTCTATTTCCAAAGAGAAAGTTCTGAACACGTCTTGCTCATTTGTTGTATTTCTGTGTTTAGGAACTTTGTCATTACTTGTTCTTGAAAATCAATTCCTATCATAATCAACATTCCACTAACATTTCTTTCCTTAAAACGAACAATAGCTCCCACTTTCTTTTGACTTTCATTATACACATCTGCTACTACGACATCGGCATTTACATTAGAGAGGGGCAATACTCTAAAGGCTGAAAGTTGAAGTCCTTCTGAAAGGTAAGTTTTACTGGCTTCTCCGTATGCTTCATACGTAAAGTTAGCTGCCTGTGCAGAAGATTCTACCCATAAAAGTTCGTGTAACCACAAGTCAGCATCTTCAAATTCATAAGTGTATAGCAAAGAACCATCGCCATAATCTTCCTTTTCTATCTCCTCACCAGCACTTGCATTTTCATAGATAATTCCCAGTGGTTCAAAACTTTCTATGGTAGTAAATAATTTGCGTTCTTCATCAGAAATAACTGTTTGCCCCAAGACTTTACCATATAATGAAAGACAGACAACAAAAGCAAAAAATTTACAAAAATGATTAACTTTACACATCATAGTAGTTCTATTTTTATTTATATAAGGGTTAGACAGGCTATATTTTGTAGCAAAATAAGCAAATACTATTCTATTTCTTTAATTTTTAGTGAAATTTGATAGCTTCATAGTATTTTATGTACTCAACAAACACAATGATAGTTTCTAAGTTGTGTAATAACAAAATTACTTTTCCGATTATTAATTTAATTCATTTATAAGAAGTTATATCTCGTCAGTGGCAACTATACCTCTAAAACCACAATCATTTATTATATGAAATTTTTCACATTACTTTTACTTGCCTTATTGTTTAGCTTTTCTTCATTCTCACAGAATAATACAGATGATTTTAGCTATGAAACTCAATTTGTGTATGGTCTGAATCTAAACACACAGTCTGGGCTTATCGGAGGTTTTGCTTTTCGTTATTCAAAAGCAATTACAGAAACAATGTATCATAGTTTTTCCTTAGAGTTGGTAGATGTTAGACACCCAAAAGAGCAGCGCAGAGCCAGCAGAATAACAGGAGAGTTTTTCACTCCAGGAAAGCGTAATTTCCTCTATGTTTTGCGTCCTCAATATGGTAGAGAATTTGTTCTGTTTAGAAAGGCAGAAGAGCGTGGAATACAAGTCAATGCTATCGGAGCTATAGGACCAACCATCGGAATAGTTGCGCCCTATATTATTGATTATCAGTTTGCAAATGAAACTATCAGAACAGAACAGTACGACCCAGAAGTACACACTTCATTTGAAGCTGTTGTGGGAACAGGCTCTTTTGCACAACGCCTTACAGATGCAAATATTCAATTAGGAGCAAGCCTAAAGACCTCTCTTGCACTAGAGTTTAGTGCCTTCAAAGGCTCACAAGTCGGATTTGAAGCTGGGATGATGATAGATGCTTATTCAAAAGAAATTGAGATTATGGGACTAGCAGAAAACAAACAAATCTATCCCTCTGCCTTTTTCACTCTTTTTTATGGAATTAGTAAATAAATAATGAAAGAAAGACCCAATTTTTTAGTGGTTTGTGGTAAAAACAAAAAACGCAGCCGAACAGCCGAATTCATTTTTAAAAATGACAATCGTTTTGCCGTTCGTTCGGTGGGAGTGAGTCCGAAGAGTAATCGTAAAATCACCGAGAAAGATGTTGAGTGGGCAAATTTGATTTTGGTAATGGAAAAAGACCAAAAACAGAAAATCAAAAAGCTATACTCTCACTTAGAAATTCCAACAATCGAAGTTCTACATATTCCAGACGAATATGAATATATGGATGAAGAGCTTATCGAAATTCTGACTGAAAAAATTGAAGTCTTCTTATGAAACTAATATCTTTTGTATTTCCTCTTGTCTTCGTTTTTTCATTTCTCTTGAAAGAAACTGCCTTATCTCAAACTCTTACAGACCAAGAGCAAATTAACTTCTATTTAGAAAATTTGAATAATCAAGAATTTGACATAGAAGATTACGAGGAACAATACTTTGATGGAAAAGTAATTTATTCTTCCGATTCTTTACTCAAACTCTTCACTTTTACAGGAGATGCTCATTTTGCTTATTTTACTAGCATTTCAAAATCGTATCTTCATGTTTTAGATACAAATGCAGAACTCATAGAAATTAGGGGAGGTGATTACGGTAATGTTGTGGAAATACATAATCTATCAAAAAATAAACAGCAAAGAAATTATCTTATCTTAGAAAATAAAGAAGAAAAAGTATCATCAGTATATTATATTTCTTCAGTAACAGCAAGTTGGCTAATTATTGAAAATAAATCATCAAGGTTTGGCAGAATATATAAAGCAGATAAAAAATTATCTTATTCTACTCCAAAATACGATTTGGACAATACGTTGGAAATTAATGTTTATTATAATATCAAAGATAAAAAACTCATTTTTGAATATGATTTATTATCAGAAGTGAAAAGTGAAGAAGAGCCTTCCCATTTTATGAGAATTGTTTATGAGTGGAAAGGCAATGGATTTGAGTTTCTTAAAAAAGAAAAGCTATCGTATTAGAAATATTTTTCAAAAGGACTGATTATTTTTTCTTGATTGGTCTTGATGGCAAAGACGACTTCTTCAAAGCAGTTTTCAAATTTTCCAGTCAGAAGCTCGTGGAAGATAGTAGCAATATCGATAGGAATGTTTTGAAAAACACCACAGCCCCACGCTCCCAAAACTAAATATTTATATCCTTTTTGATGAGCAATCGCCAAGACTTTTTCAGTGCGCTGATACATCGTAGGAATGATTTTATCAATTCGTTTGGGTTCTTGCCTTCGCACTACACCAGCATTGACGGCAGCCGAAGTCAGAATGCTTATCTTTTGAGGCGTATCTAAATATTCTCCTTCATCGTTTTTAAAAATTGGAACATCTGGAGAATAAATCATTGTGTCGGTGTATAGCATCGTTTTTCTCCCACGATGAAACTGATAATATTCATCAAAAAACTCAAAGCAGCACGCACTAAGTCCTGTTACTCGTGCAATCGATTCTTCTTGTGCCTGTGCGCCTGTCAGAAATCCACCTCCTATATTTTTAGCAGAAGCAAAATTTAGACAAAAAACAGGGGCTTTTTTCTCTTTCAGAAAATTGTCAATCACAACCATTACTGACTCATTTTGAGTAGAAAATTTTGTAATATTATTTGGCAATGGCTGATAATGTTCTTTTAGCATTGAATTATCTTCCTCTTCAAAAAGCTCTGAATTTAGTTGAGAATATTTTTGAATCTCAGAGATATCTACTTTTTTGTTTTTTTGATTGATATAAAAACCATCTTCAATTATCTTGACAGTATCTTTGGCAATGGCTATTCGTTTGGATTTTTGCATTTTTATCTGTTATATGAATTTTGTTAGCGTACTGGACATCAATAGATATTTGCTGTTCTGTGACTCAGAAAATAGGAAAAAAACACCATTAGTTGTTTTTTTTAGTGTAGCGACACCAACAACTTTTTATCTCATATACAGTACTCTAAAATTTTATATTTATTTTTCCAACTAACAGACTTTCCATTACTTTTAGTTTCCTTATTGTTTTTCTGTATCAAAATAAAATTCTTGATTTGAATCAATGTTTTGAAGTTATACAGTCTGTATTTTTGTAGTAAATCATTGATATTCAAACCATTAAAATCTAATTATTATGAAAATAGCAGCATCAGAACTAACACAAAATTTGATAGGAGAAATAAGAACTATTTTAGGGAAAGCAGAACATCTGAACAACCTCTCCGATGATGAGCTAAACGAAAGACCACATTCAGAAAGCTGGACAGTTTTAGAATGTATAGAACATTTAAACAGATACAGCGAATTTTATTTGGAGGAAATAGAAAAGCGAATTGATGCCAAAATGGATACAAATAAAAAGATGGATAAGAAAAGTATAGACAATTATATTTTCAAAAGTGGCTTTTTAGGAAACTATTCTGCCAACTCTATGCTTCCCAACCAAACAGGAAAAAAAGCTGGACAAATCAATAAAATGACAACTTTCAAAGACAAAGACCCTATTCATAGTGGTGTAAATAGAAAAGTATTAGAAACATTTATAGATGACCAAAATGAATTTATACGTCTCTTAGAAAAATCAAAGAATATAAATCTTAATAAAACAAAGGTTTCTCTTACCATTCCCCTTCTAAAATTTAACTTAGGAGACACGTTTCGTTTTGTAATTAACCATCAGATAAGACATTTCTTACAGATTGAAAATATCTTGAAAAACACAAAAGAACTTGTTGCCTAAAACAAACACAATAAAAAAGGTCTAAATTCACAATGAATTTAGACCTTTTTAGATGGTATAACTCTCTTTCTTTTCTATTATTTTTTAGTTTGCTGCCAAACCAATTTTTGCCCAATCAAATAAACTTCCTGGGTCGCTACGACGTGAAGGTGCATATTCGTCGTGTCCTACAATATGCTGACGGTCGTGGCTAATATCTGTATGACGGCTTTCAATATCTTTTAACAAACGGTCTAACGCTTTATATTGTGCTTCTGTAAAACCAATATCATTTTTATCTATTTTTGAGTAAGAAGCCGTAGAAATAAATTTTGACATTTCAGATTGTGTTCCGATAGCCATCATTTCTATTCCTATCGAACGCCCATTGAGGTCGTTGTGGCGATGAGCTTCGTGCGACAAATGTCCTTTTCCTGCGTGGTGAGCTGCACGGTTTTCATTGACTAAGTGATGAATAACTCCCTCTCTATCAATAATATAATGTGCTGAAACTTTGTAGGTTTCAAATATATTTAGAATATCTTTTAAATTGTATGGGTTGGTTGGGTTTTGAGCTGCATTGCTACAAAAATGAAGCATTACGTGTGTGATATTGGCATCTGCTGAACGATTGTGAGAACATCTATCTGATAGAAGTTTGGAAGCTACATTTGTTTTAGGAACAAATTTTTCTTCTCCACCACCTAAAGAAAGAGAATTTGAAGAAGTAAAAGCTGATGAAAGTATAAGTAAAGTAGTGAGTAAGCAAGTAGAAAACAATGTTTTTCTCATAGAATAATAAATTAGAAAAGAGTAAGAGTAGATTATGAAAGTAGGTCTGCGAAATAAAATTTCATTTAAACGCAACTTATAAATAAATATTCAAATATCAAACCAAAATCCAATTTTTATTTGGTTTTTTATTATTATTACCAAATATTTCATGTAAATTTAGGAGTATGAAATCAAACGTAGTAATTGTAGGCTTATCTCTTTACCCAAGCTTTATGTTACTTACAAAGTACCACAATGAAAATACACAAACTCTTAAACATGGAAAGAAAATCTATTCAAACCTCACGATTACAAATCAGTTATTTAGAGACGCAAAGTAAAGCAAGCCAAACAGTAGTTTTTATACATGGAAATGCTTCTTCATCAGTCTATTGGAAAGGAACTATGAATGCTTTAGATGAAAAATTCAGAGGAATTGCGCCAGACCTAAGAGGATATGGAGATACACAAGATGTACTTATAGATGCTACCAAAGGCATGAGTGATTGGGTAGAAGATTTGCAAGCCCTATTAGAAAAGCTAGATATAAAAAAATATCATATTGTAGGACACTCACTAGGAGGAGCTTTTATATTTTCTCTAATAGCAAAATATAGCGAACAGGTTTTATCTGCCACGCTCATCAACCCTGGCTCTCCTTTTGGCTTTGGAGGAACAAAAGACGAAAAAGGAACTCCTTGTTTTCCTGATTTTGCTGGCTCGGGTGGGGGAATTGTGAATCCTGAATTTGCAAACTTAATAGCACAAAATGATAAAAGCACAGACAATCCTCAGGCATCTCCTAGAATAGTAATGAACAGCTTCTACTGGAAACCTCCATTTCGACCTGAGAGTGAAGAGGAATTATTAGACGGATTGCTGAGTCAAAAGGTAGGAGAGAACAAATATCCAGGGGATTTTATTCCTTCTAGCAATTATCCTTTTGTCGCTCCAGGCAAGTATGGTTCTATCAACTCGGCTTCTCCTAAATATATAAAGGATACTATATCTAATTTTTTGAATAGCACTTCTAAACCTCCAATACTATGGGTACGAGGTTCAGATGACCAAATTGTATCAGATAACTCACTATTTGACTTGGGAACATTGGGAAAAATGGGTGTAATCCCAAATTATCCTGGAGAGAAAGTATTTCCTCCTCAACCTATGGTAAGCCAAACTAGATATGTATTGGAACAATACAAGCAAAATGGAGGTAATTATACCGAATTTGTTATTGAAGATACAGGACATAGTCCTTACATAGAAAAACCTGATGTTTTTGATAAAAAATTTCATGAGTTTTTGAACGGCATAGCCTAATAACCCAACGATTTGATGCAGTTCTGCTGTCAGAAATACAAAAGGATTAAAATTCTAATAAACCCAAAAATTGGGGGACAAATTTCAAGAACTAAGCAAAAAGATTGGACATAGTCTCTATTTTATTATGAGATAATGTCCAATCTTTTTTTTCAAATTTGATTTGTCTTGATACCATCTCTTATTTAATTTCAAAAGTGATATTGCTCTCAGTGGAATTTACAAAATCTATGGCTGTTTGATAACGTGGATGTTTACCTATTTCTAAATGAATTGGAATAGAAAATAAGTGATTCAACTTATCTATTGCTTCTAAAAATTCTTTACTATTGTTTTCTTTAAATAAATTGTTGATATAAAACTTTGTTGTAAAGTTATCTTTATTAGTAATGATACAGTAACTGTTTGAATTTACAGAAAACTTGAATTCTATTGATTTTATATAATCAGTATTTAGTGTGTACTCTTTTATTCCATAATTACTACTGAGTCCAATTCCTTTTTTAGAGAAAAAGAATACTTCATTTTTAAAGTATTTGTGTATTGTAGTTAGCCTTCTACCATATATTTTATCATGTATATTACCAAATAGAAGAGTGGTAAAAGCTAATGTTACTCCAGCTATAAAAAGTAATGGATTTTCATTGAAACTAGCTAGGAATAATTCTACTACGAAAATTACCCAAGAGATAATGGGTATATATATTCCATCAAAAAAAAACTGGACTTGTGAAAGTTTTCTCTCTGTTGTAGTCCATTTTTCATTTAACTTTGGAATAGAACTTCCTCTACCATTAAATAAATAAGCATAAAAGAAAATATCTTCTTCAGTAGATAATAATAATTCTTTAGATAGTGGAATTTTAATTAATGTTTCACTTTGACAACAATGCTGCTTACCTAAATACTCCCATGTATCTTTTAGAAAAACAGATTTACAACTCTCACAAAACACAACTTCATCTCCTGCCAAAATAGTGTCTCCAGTAATGGGGTCTTTTCTATTCTGAGCTAAAAAGCCTTTATGTTCTTTGAGATTGGGATTGATTTTGTGAGTGTGCATACTAACTTAAAATAGTTACTCTACAAATGAAAAATTGATTTTAGAATCATTACGACTTATAAAACGTTCTGCTTCGTCTCTATTTTTTCTACTGTTGGTTGTGATATCAATACTGATGTTATATTCTTGATTTAAGAAATGCAATGTTTTTAGAAAGCTATCATTTTCCGTCATTTCAAAATAGTTTATATAAAACTTTACTTTTCTCCCTCCTGTATTAGTAATAGTACAATTGCCAATCTTTGATGAGAAACTGCTAAACTGTGAAAAGTCAAAAGAGAGTGATGCAATATCAGCAAAGCTAGAAGTATAATCCTCTACTCCATATTTGGTACTAAATCCTATACTTTTATTAGAAATATAGAAAACTTCACTATTAAAATTATTATGAAATGTATTAATCTCGTGTGCATTTACACTGGCATAGAAATGTTTGATAACAAAAAGCACTGCCAAAAATATAACCAGAGCAAGGACAAACAAAGGGTTATTATATACCATAGCACCAGTTATCCCTACGAAAACAGAAATAAGAGCAACTACATATATTGAAAAACTTATTGTATTTTGAGGTTGTGGTGTCCCTCTATATTTCCAAGTGTCTCTATCTATGTTTGGGATATTACTAAAACTGTTGTCTTTTGATGTGAGATAGCTATAAAATAAGAGCTTTTCACTTTTTTGTAACTGAATAGAGTTAGCACTAAGAGGAAACTCTATCAATGTTTCATTCTGCTCACAATGCTGCCCACGCAAATATTCCCATGTATCTTTCAGAAAAACAGACTTACAGCCAGCACAAAACACAACTTCATCGCCTGCCAAAATAGTATCTCCAGTAATAGGGTCTTTTCTATTTTGGGCTAGAAAATCTTGGTGTTCTTTAGAATGGAGATTTATTTTGTGGGTGGGCATAGTTTTTTATAAGAACAGGGTTTCACTTTGCGTGAATTAGACAGGGTTTTAACCCTGTCATTTCAACCCTGTTATATTATACCTTCTTCAAACATCGTTTCAAGGCATCTCTCCAATGAGGGATTTCAATATCAAAATGCTCTTTGATTTTTTGTTTATCTAATACACTATACGAAGGACGTTCGGCTGAGGTTGGAAACTGTGCAGAACGAATAGGTTGTAGATTTACTTTTTTATCTTTTGTTTGCTTAGAGAGTTCGAAAATAGCGTGGGCAAAGTCGTACCAACTAGCTATGCCTTCGTTAGAATAATGGTATGTTCCCCAAAGATGTGGTTCTACAAAACGTTTTTCTTCTAGTTTCAAGATAATTTGTAGAATAGCATTAGCTAAATCTCTTGCATACGTTGGACTTCCTACTTGGTCATAGACAACGTTTAAAGGATTTTTGTCAGCTAAAGAAAGCATTGTTTTGAGAAAATTCTTTCCAAAGCTAGAATACAACCAAGCCGTACGCAAAATAATAGTGTGTGGATTATGTTGTAAGATATTTTTTTCTCCCTGCCATTTGGAAGTGCCATATACTCCTTTAGGATTAGGCTCATCTGCTTCTGTGTAGGGCGTACATTTATTACCATCAAAAACAAAATCTGTAGAGATATGAATCAGACGAACCCCATGTTTTTCACAGGCTTTGGCAAGATTGGTCGTTCCGACTACATTAACTTCATACGCCGAAAGTTTATCATTTTCAGAAGCATCTACGGCTGTATAAGCTGCTGCATTGATGCAATAATCAAAATGTTGGAGATCGAAAAGCTCGTTTACACGGTTGGTGTGTGTAATATCTAGCTTATCAGTATCTGTAAAGTGAAATTCGAAGGGATAGGCTTTTTGAAGGGCTTGAAGTTCTTGTCCAAGTTGTCCGTTTGCTCCTGTTACTAAAATCATTGTCAATTACGAATTATGGGATAATCAGCGAAGCTAATTACGAATTACGAATTAGCAAAGCCAAATAAGTATTCAGTATAGCTAATTATAATTCAATATAGTGAAATGAATGTTTAAACTGAACCAACCATAAGCAAAACACAATGTTTACTTATGGTTGAAATCACATTACATCATTGATGGTTCTGACTGACCTCAACGACGGTTTGAGAATTAATGTTTGAAATGTCTAGTTCCTGTCAAGACCATCGCCATTCCATTTTTATCACACATATCGATAGAATCTTGGTCTTTGATAGACCCACCAGGTTGGATAACAGCACTAATTCCTTCACTCGCTGCAATCTCTACACAATCTGGAAAAGGAAAAAAAGCATCAGAAGCCATCACAGCACCTTTCAAGTCAAACCCAAATACTTTTGCTTTTGCAATGGCTTGTTTGAGTGCATCTACACGAGAAGTCTGCCCCACCCCACTAGCTAAAAGTTGTCCCTCTACGGCAAGAATAATCGTATTTGATTTAGTGTGTTTTACCAATTTGTTAGCAAAAAGAAGGGCATTTACTTGCTCATTTGTCGGAGCTTTTTTAGTTACTGTTTTAAGGTCTTTCTTTGTTTCTTGTTTCTTATCAGCATCTTGTGAAATAACACCATTTAAAAGTGTTTTGAAATGAATATGAGGAAAAGCAACATCTTTTCGTTTCAAAAGAATACGATTTTTCTTTTGAGTAAGAACTTCTAGAGCTTCCTGTGTAAAATTTGGAGCTATCAGAACTTCAAAAAACAAATCATGCATCGCCTCGGCAGCAGCTTTATCGACTTCCGAATTAGTAATCAAAACGCCACCAAAAGCAGAGAGCGTATCAGCAGCAAAGGCTTTTTTATAGGCTTCAGCTACTGTTTTTCCTGTTGCCATTCCACAAGCATTGGTGTGTTTTAGGATAGCAAAAGCTGGCGTTTCGTCTTTAGAATCTTCAAAATCATCAATCAAAGCAACAGCTGCATCAATATCTACAAGGTTGTTGTAAGAGAGTTCTTTTCCGTTGAGCTGCTCAAAAAGTGCTTCCAAATCTCCATAAAAATAGCCTCTCTGATGTGGATTTTCTCCATATCTCAAGGCTCTTCCTTCTTTAATACTTTCTTTAAAAACTAAACTCACATCATTTCCTTGTGTATGTATTTGGTCAAGATGCTTGAAAATCGCTGTATCGTAGTGCGAACTGGTATTGAATGCCTTTTTAGCAAAATTTCTTCTCGTTTCTAAATTTGTTGTTCCGTTTTGCTCTTTTAGAATCTGATTGAGCAGTGGATAATCTTTTTTGTCTGAAAGAATTACGACATCATTGTAGTTTTTGGCAGCAGCACGAATAAGGGCAATTCCTCCAATATCGATTTTTTCAATAATCTCATCTTCCGATGCGCCAGACTTTACTGTTTCCTCAAAAGGATATAAATCTACAATTACCAAATCGATTTCTGGAATTTCGTATTTTTTTGCTTCCTCAACATCGCTATCTAACTCACGACGGTGCAAAATTCCTCCAAAAACTTTTGGATGAAGCGTTTTTACTCGTCCTCCAAAAATAGAAGGGTAGGATGTTAGGTCTTCAACACGAGCTACTGAAATGCCTTGCTCTTCAATAAACTTTTGTGTTCCTCCAGTAGAGTAAATAGTAACACCTTGACTGGCAAGCGTTTGTAAAAGAGGTTCTAAGCCGTCTTTGTAAAATACTGAAATGAGCGCAGATTTAATTTTCTTTTGCATAAGAACTATGAAGTTTTGCTGTATGGGTGAATATTCCGTTTTTAATGGATTAGAATATGTTTTCGTACAATTTTCTACAAAACTACATATAAATCTTAGAATTGAAAGGGGAAATTTTGCTTGTTGCAAATGTAGTTCAGATATCTTGTCTGAATATAAAATATGTAATTACTAGGTTCTGCTAACAGTCTAGAAGACTGTTTTACAAAAAAGTCTATTCCTCTCCAAAATACTCTACATAATTCTTTTCTGTTTCGAAAAGCGTAAGAGAGTGCAAAACAGCATTATTATCTGAAATCTCTTGTACTTTAGGTGCAAGAATTTTCCAAAACTCCATAATCACAATTTCACACGAAGGAATTTTATTTTTTAGAAACTCTACTTCTATATTAAGATTCTTGTGGTCGACTTTATCTATGATTTCAGTTCGTATTAGTTTTCCTAGTTTTTTCAAGTCTAACACGCAGCCTGTATCTGGATTAATCTTTCCCTTTACTTTTACAGTCAGCTCAAAATTGTGTCCATGAAAATACGGATTCGAACAAATACCGAACTCTTCTTTATTTCTCTCATCGTCCCAAGCAGGATTAAATAATCGGTGGGAAGCGCAAAAATGTTCTTTTCTACACAAATAAACCATATTTTTCTTATTTAGATAAGGCAAGCCTTATCTCTACATAAATACATTTCCATTTTAAACTGCAAAATTACGCTTATTCTATCAAAATTGATAATTTTATTTGCTCTGAGTTTAATCTAATTGTTGATTATTAATTTTTAATTATCAATTCAGTCGTTTGTTGTTTAATCAAAACCAACCTATATTTGGAATCTATTTTAATAAAATTCTGTAAAACCTATATTTAGATATACAAATACTATGAAAAAGTCGTTCAAACTCGCTCTCCACTGGCAAATTATTATCGGAATGATACTAGGCGTTGTTTTCGGAATAGCTGCCGTTCTGATGGGTTGGAGTGGTTTTGTAAACGACTGGGTGCAGCCGTGGGGAAAGATTTTTGTCAATTCTTTGAAAATGATTGCAATGCCTTTAGTATTTATTTCTCTAATACAAGGAATTGCAAGTATGAGTGATATTTCAAAACTCTCTCGTTTGGGTAGCCGAACCATACTGATTTATCTGATTACGACCGTTGTAGCGATTTCTATCGGACTCGTTTTAGCAAATGTCATCCAACCAGGGAAGGCTTTTTCAGAAGAAAAAAGAGCCGAATTTGCTCAAAAATATGCAGAGAAAACAGCCTCAAAACAAAAAGCTGCCAAAGATGTAAAAGAAGCTAGTCCGTTGCAGCCTATTATTGACATTGTTCCAGATAATGTAGTAGCAGCAGCTACTAATAACCAAAATATGCTTCAAGTGATATTTTTTGCTGTTTTGTTTGGAGTGGCTTTAGTTATGATAGATTTTAAGAAAGGAGAAATGATAAAAAAGGGCTTCGATGCGCTCAATGATTTGGTCATAAAAATAGTCGAAATTCTGATGCTCTTTGCGCCTTATGGTGTTTTTTCATTGCTTGCATTCTTGATTGTAGATTTTGCAGAAGGAGATTTAAACAAAGTAGTTGAGCTTTTCAAAGTGGTAGGAATCTACTGTCTGACGGTCGTTTTGGGATTGCTTCTAATGATTGTTTTTTACATAGTAATTCTAATGATTTTTGCTCGTTACAACCCACTACAATTTTTCAATGGTATTGCTCCTGCACAGCTTTTGGCATTTTCTACCAGTTCTAGTGCTGCCACGCTGCCTGTTACGATGGAACGAGTAAACAAGTTTTTAGGCGTTCCGAAGCAGATTGTAAGTTTTGTTTTGCCTGTTGGAGCAACTGTAAATATGGACGGAACAAGTTTATATCAAGGTGTAGCTGCTCTTTTTATTGCACAAGCCTACGGAATGGAATTGACCTTAGTAGAACAACTCGGCATTGTCTTGACAGCTACACTTGCTTCTGTCGGAGCTGCTGCCGTTCCAGGAGCAGGAATTTTGATGTTGATTATTGTTTTGCAACAGGCAAAAATTCCTTCGGATGGTATCAATCTTATTTTGGGAGTAGATAGGCTCTTGGATATGTGCCGTACGGTAGTGAATGTTACAGGTGATGCAAGCGTTTCTATTTTGGTCGCCAAATCTGAAAATGAAAGATTGGATGGGGAGTAATTTATTCCGTCCTGTCTCTTTCTTTTTCTAAAGCCTCTCCAAAGACTTTTAGTAAACCTTCATAATCAGAAGTTATTACAGAGGGTTCATAATGCAGGGCAGTAGTGATATCTTCTATAAAAATTTGATATTTGTCGTCCCCATAATTAGGGCTATACTGCCCATCTCTGCTATTTTGTGTAGGAAAAATAACTTTGTAGTGTACAACGTATCTATGCAAAGAAATATCCTCATATTTATCAAACTCTCCGTACGAACTCACTATTTTATATTTGCCTTTATAGTAGCGTGGAAAAATCTCATTAATTTGCTGTTTGCTATCTCTTTGTACTCTGCTTATCCAAACAGGATTTTTTAAATTCGTTTCCAACAAAAAAACAAGAATAGTAGGTTGGCTTCCATAAGTAGTTGGTATTTTTTTACTCTCTTTTGTGTAATTGTTTGGGTTTATTCTGCTGTGGCTGGCGCAACTTGTGAGGATGAGCAATATCGATAAGAGAAATTTTGAAAGAGGATTTAGTGTTTTCATTCACTCAAAATATTTATACTCATAACTAATTGTAAAAATTAAATTATCTTCTTCGTACACATCAACTTTTTCCAACAGTCCACTCTTTTTGTAAAAGTGCTTGAATAAATAATGATTGTTTAAACTCATACAAGGGTCAAAAAAATGAGTGTATTTTTCTTTTATAGAACCGTCTTTGTTGTATGAAATTTTTGTAATTAATTCTGTAATGTTTTTTGGTTTATTTTTTCCTCTAAACGTCATATAATTAATATTGCTTATCTCTTCAATATCTTTCTCTCTTTTATCAATCAGCCTATTAGCTACATCGTATTTGTAGGAAATTGTATTTATTATGGTATCGTTTTTATAATGTATTTCTTTTGCTATGTTGATATTTTTATGGTATTCGTATTCTTTACGATAAGTGTCTAATACTTTGTAATCCAATCGATTGGTGGTATCAAGCATTTCAGTTTTAATAGTTTTGGTTTTTATTTTCCCAAAACTCGTCCAGTCCATAATTTTTGTCTCTTTGATAATATCTCCATCTCTGTTTTTGCCTTTACTGGTTTGTTTTATCAGCTGTGAGGCTGAATCATAAGTATTTTTAAAGACTTCTTCGTTTCTTTGGATTAATGTGCCATGTTGGTCGTATCTATAAATAGTAGAATCATAATAAACATTATCTGATTTATCTATCCAATAGGTTAGGATTAAATTATCATTTTCATCGTATTTATGCCCTATACTTACAGCCTCCATTCTACCCATCTTCCACTCAATGGTATTTCCATTCTTGTCGTATTTCTCTATAATCGTAGTACAATCAGAGTTTGAGCCAGTAAGACGATGTTTTTCAAAAGACTCTTTGACTTTATTCCTGACAATTATACTCTTTTCATTTCCAACTTGTGCCAAAACTGATTGGGTTATACCTATAAGGATTAATAGTAATATTTGACTTTTCATATTTTACACGTAGTTATAGATAAAGTTATGCTGATGTAAGCGAGTATAATGTAGAAAGGTTAAAAAACTAACGATGATACGCTTAGAATAAGTATTTATTTCTACACTATAGAACAAAAAAATAGAGTTCCAAAAAATTGAAACTCTATTTTTAAAAGGGTTATATTTTTCTAATGAAAAAATTCTCTTACTTTATCAAAAAACGAACGGTCTTGATTTTCTAAATCAGGAGCAAAATTTTCTGATTTTTTGAGTTTTTCCATTTCCTTACGCTCGTCTTTAGAGAGTTTTTGAGGAATCCAAACATTAACGTGAATGAGTTGGTCGCCTGTTTCGTAGGTGTTGTAAGGACGTATTCCTTTTCCTCTTAGTCTTAATATTTTTCCTCCTTGCGTACCTGCTTCTATCGGAACTTTTACGCTGCCATCAATCGTCGGCACTTCGACAGTCGTACCCAAAACAGCATCTGGGAAGCTAATACACAAATCGTAATGAACGTTTTTACCTTCTCTTTTGAGGTGTTCGTGTTCTTCTTCTTCAATCAAGATAAGCAAATCGCCTGCAACACCTCCTCGTGGTGGATAGTTACCTTTTCCAGCCATTGAAAGCTGCATTCCGTCTTCAATTCCTGCTGGGAGTTTGATTTCTGTTACTTCTTCTTTCATCTGCACACCCTCGCCACTACACGACTTACAAGGTGCAGTAATAATAGTTCCTTGTCCGTTACAAGAAGGACAGGCTGCCGTCGTTACCATTTGCCCAAGCATGGTGTTGGTAACACGTCTTACTTGTCCGTTTCCGTTACACTGCTTACAAGTTTCTTTCGAAGAAGCATCTTTTGCGCCAGAGCCATCGCAAGTATCACACAAAACTTGGCGTTTGATTTTTATTTTTTTCTCTACACCATTAGCTATTTCTTGAAGCGTAAGTTTGAGCTTAATACGTACAGAAGAACCTTTCTTTTGGCGTTGTCCTCTGCCTCCACCAAAAATATCATCGAAAGGAGAACCTCCTCCCCCTCCGAAGCCACCACCAAAGATGTCTCCGAAATGAGAAAAAATATCATCAGCACTTTGGAAGCCACCACCTCCACCACCATTCATACCTTGGTGTCCGAAACGGTCGTATCTTGCTTTTTTATCTGGGTTGCCCAAAGCATCGTAGGCTTCGGCTGCTTCTTTAAATTTTTCTTCGGCTGCTGCATCTCCCGGATTTTTGTCGGGGTGATATTTAATCGCAATTTTTCGATAGGCTTTCTTTATTTCTTCTGGAGAAGCGTTGCGTGAAACACCCAAAACTTCGTAAAAATCTCTCTTGCTCATAACAGGTAATGCTTGTTTAGTATAGCTTTAGTAAAGTGTCTTTAATTTTTCCTAATTGAAGTTGCTTTTTTTTAATGGTCTGCAAAATTACGAACCTACAACTACTTTAGCAAAGCGAACTACTTTATCGTTCAAATAATATCCTTTCTCTACTTGGTCGACGATTTTGCCTTTAAACTCTTCAGAAGGTGCTGGTGTAGTAGTGATAGCCTCATGAATATCTGTATCTAGTGGCTGACCGATAGGAGATTCCATTTCTTTAAGTCCTTGTTGTTCTAAAACTGTACGGAAACGTTTTTGAAGTATTCCGATAGCATCCAAAGCAATATCAGCCTTCTTATCTTCATCTTCTGCTTGGTCGATAGAAGTCTCTGCACGCTGAAAATCATCCAAAACTGGAATAAGTGCAGCCATCATATTTTTATTGGCAAGTTGTGTATGCTCAATTTTTTCTTTTGCTGTACGACGACGGAAGTTTTCAAACTCTGAATAAAGACGTAAGTGCTTGTCTTTTAGCTCTAAAAGCTCTGCATGATAATCTGGAGTCGCTTCTTCTGTCCCATTGTCAGTTTTGGCTGTTGTCTCTTCGTTTGTTTCTGCCGAAGTGTCCGAAGTAGATTCAGTCTGTGCTTCTGTATTCAAATTTTCTTCTGTCTGCTTGTTTGTAGTTTCGTTTTCTGGATTATTCGTGTTCATAACTACGTATATTTTTGATTTTATTTTTAGATAATGAAATGTCTTTGGGAATGCTAAAGCAAACTATTTCAAGAGAAAACTATTATTTGCTTTAATATATGCTATCAAAAAGGCAATATATTTGCCAAAGCAGGAATTTTATTTTTTTGTGTCAGTATGGCAGATTGGCATTTTCTTTTTCTTGATGTTTATATTTTATGTATCTCATACTTTTGAAATATAGTGTTTAAATTTTATTAGAGTATTTACTTCCACCTATTAGCCACAAAAACACCAAAAATAATCATTGCCATTCCTATAAAATGCTCGGTTTGTAAAGGTTCATCATCCACTACACCCCAAAATATAGCCACAATAGGAATAAGATAAGTTACCGTACTGGCAAAAACAGCGTCATTGAGTTGAATGACTTTATTAAAAATAATGAGTGCAAAAGCAGTTCCTATCACGCCCAAAATGACAATGTAAAAAAGAGACTTCCAAACTGTAATAATACTTGGAACTACAGTAGTCTGTAAAGTAACTGCACTGGCTTCTTCAAAGTGAGAAAGAAAAGGTGTGCCCAAAAATAGATATAAAAGAGAAGGAATACCAACGGTAAGAAAGGCACAAGAAGCAATCGGAAAAGAAGGGATTTCAGAGAGTTTATCTTTAATTACATTCAAACTAATAGCATAAAAAAAAGCTGCCAACACTACTAGCAAAACATACGCATTAATATCTCCAAAACCTCCTCCTTTTTTAGCAATGCTCAAAAGTCCTGCGCCAAAAAATGCTACTCCTAAACCTATTAATTGTTTATATTTTAACTTTTGGCTAAAAAAAAGTGCGCCTACCATTACTGTAAAAAGGGGAGTAAGTGCGTTCAGAACTCCTGTAACTGAACTTAAAAGTTGAGTTTGAGCAAGTGGAAAAAGAACAGCAGGAATAGCATTACCCACAAGCCCAGAAACCAGTAAATATTTCCATTTAGATTTAGGAATTTTTCGGGCGTGTACAATAGCAAACGGCAACAATGCCACAAAAGCAGCCGACATACGCAGCGCACCAATTTCTAAAGGCGAAAAAACAACCAGTCCTCGCTTCATCAAAATAAAAGAACTTCCCCAAATAAGAGCAAGCAAAATCAGTAAAAACCAAGACAATACAAGAGGATTTTTTGTAGAAGTGTTCATAGAAAAAATAAAATTGCTTTTTTTGAAAATGACAGAAGAAGAAAGAAAGAGAGTAGCAATCACACTTTATAACTAATTAAAAATCAATCACTTAAATAAAATTATCTCATTTCACAGGTCATAATTATTATTTTTTAATTCTTAATTGTATCAAAGGTAGTTTTTCTGACAAGAGATATTCCTATATAGCGTTACTTTTTGAGGTATTTTAATATTAGGAGTTCCAACTTATAACAAGTTCTTTCTCATTACCATTGAAAATATTGTAGTCTATTCCACAATCAAAATCATCTACTTTGTAAAAACAAGGCTTTTTTGTTGTGTCATTTTCATCTTTGCAGCAGTTCATCTCACAACCAAATTGCCAAAGGGAATAGGTTGTCCATATTTTTTTTGATTTTTTGGTTGGTATAAAAGTTTCAGAAATATCTCCATCGTCTGTGAGGGCAATTATCCATAATTTACATTTCTTAAAAACATGTTGGTAGAGTGAGTTTTCTAGCTTTTTAAGATTGCTTCTTGAAGAATAGATGTGAGGATAGCGTCCTGTTTTTTCATAAATTCTTGTTACAAAAAGATAAGCATTATGAGGAGAAATAAACTCTTTAGTCGTTTTGTGCATTTCAAAATCTAAAGCCAAAAACTCTTTCTTGATATAATCTTTCCCCACCATTTTGAGATAATCATCAGCTTGTTTTTTTCCATCTGTATTGTGTTTGGGCAGCCAATACGAACCAAAAAGTAAATTATTTTGGTAGGCTTGTTTTCTTCGCTGATAAAAAATATTGCTGTCTTGTTCTGAAAGTTTATGGATAATTCCTTTTATGCGTTTTTCTTTTTTGATTTGCTCTATGGTATAATCATTTTTGCAATAAACATCGATGATTATAGGCTTTTCTTTGTCGTTCCACGGCTTTATAAAATCAGAATCTACTTGGGTTTGAACATCATAAACAAAGAAAGTCATTAGAAAAAAAACAATAAATAATAGAGTTTTCATATTCTTTTTCTTTAGGCTTGAAAACCAATTACTAATACATCATCTATTTGGTCTTCTTCTCCTTTCCAATTTTGATAGTATTTTTTGAGTTCTTTTTTCTGCACTTTGCAAGCTAAATTACAAATACTTTGAAGTTTCTTTTTAAAGTTCTGTCGTAAGAGTTTCCCTCCATTTTCTCCTCCAAACTGGTCGGCAAAGCCATCCGAAGCAAGGTAAAAATAGGAGTCTTTACAAGAAGATAAATCTACAACGTGAGAAATAAATTTGACTTCGTTTTTATTTTTTATATAACCACCAATAGATTTTCTATCAGCTTTAACTTCAATGAGTTTATTACCTCTAAAAAAAACGAGGTTTTGTCGTGCGCCTGCATAAGTAAGTGTGTGATGTACATCATTCACAACACACAAAGACATATCTGCTCCATCTCGGTTTGAACTTCCTCTTTGCCTAAGTGCATTGATTACATAAATATGTAACTCTTCTAAAATTTTTGCTGGCTCTACCACTTTTCGGAACTTAACTATTTCATTCAAACCATCATTAAGAATTAAGCTCATAAAAGCTCCTGGAACACCATGTCCAGTACAGTCTATTACGGCTACAAAACGATATTCTCCCAATCGTGTAAACCAATAAAAATCGCCAGAAACAATATCCTTTGGAGAAAAAAACACAAAACTATTTGGGAAAATAGTTGCTATTTCATCTTCAGAAAGTAGCATTGCTTTTTGAATACGCTTGGCATAATTGATACTACCCATTATGTGCTTATTCTTGACTTCTAAAAGCTCTTTTTGACGTTCTATGTCTGAAACAGCTTGCTCTACTCTTTCTTCTAGTCTTTCATTAAGCACTCGTAACTCTTCTGAGTTTTGACGCAACTCTTCTTCCATAGAAATAAGTTGTGCATTTGTTTCTGCTAAATTATTATTTTTAGCTTCTAGTTCGTTTATCGTTTCTGCCAATAGTTTTTCTAATGTTTTTTTATCTCTAGCTGTTTTTTCATATTTGAATTCGGTCATTTTCATCTCACGTTCTACTTTTTTTAAAAGTTGAGACAACTCTTTTTCCTGTTCATCTGGAAGAGAACCTTTAGGAACAAAAGCAAGAATTTTTTCAAGATGTTTAGCTAAACTCAAACCTAATTACTGTAATAAATAAAAAAATGATTAATTAATTAAGGTAGGCATTTTTGATAAATAGACTTTATATTTTACTTTTCTTTCAAAAGAATAAGAGAAACGGTTTCATTGTGTAAATCACAAACACTTGCTCCATTTATTGTTCCGATTTCTCCATACGAAAAGAAACCGATAAGTGGAGCATTCCAAAGTTGTTGAAGTCCTTCTAATTCGCCTTCAATCATAGGGCCTAAAGCAGCTTGGCGAGCAGCACAAGAAACTAAAATTACTGCATCAGCTTCTGGATAATTATCCTTCAAAATTCCTAAATCTTCTACAGATTGATCTATCACATCAAAATCTGGAGGCATAGAAAAAAGCATAGAAGAGCCTTCTGGTACTTCTCCAGCTAAAATAAGTGCGCCTTCGTCATTTGCCATAAGTGGCGCACGCAGAGTAGTGTAGCCATCTCTTTGTAGTTGTAGAGGGTATTTCATTCCCACTTCTGCTACTACGTCCTTACGGCGGTCGGAAGGTGTAGGAATATCAAAATATTTTAAAAATACGTCTAAAGCTGGTTCTCCATCAATAGTGTAAAGAATATTTCCTTCTGCTCTAGTAGCAATCTTTGGCGTTCCGACAGCTTTCCAACCACTTGTGGCAAGTCCTGCTATATCTACCTTATCTTTATCAATAGCTAAAAATAAAAGAGCTTTATCCGATTTTTTATTATTTGAAAAAACATAAGAGGCTTGCATTTTGAGGTCGTCTCCAGCCATTCCTCCAAAAAGAGGATAGTTTCCCACTTCATTTACTCCTTTAATAATATCGTCTCCATTCGTGTCTAGTCCTCCAGAGAAAACAATAAGAGCGAGATTCTCAAACTTTTCTTTTGCTGCTTCTGTTGCCGTTTTAGCTGCCAAAACAGTGTCTTCTTCCTCTGCTAGATAAATAAAAAAACTCTCCTTTTTCATATCCAAAAGCAAAACAGCCATAGACTCATCACTTACCTCTCCATTGACAAACTCTCCAGAAGTAGTGCAACCTACTAACTCAATATCATATTTTTTAAATAGACTTGAAATAGCATCTATGTCGTGAGCTACAGAAGCAAACACAAAGGCTAATGTGGGGTCAAAATCTACTGCTGCATATTCTTGGAGTTGCCTTTCTAGAGATGAAAATGAATCTGCATGAAAATTTTTTGCTTGCATAATGATTTTTGTGTTTGTAACAGAAGTAAAGAAGTATTTTGAAATAGCAATATAAGTTTTTAAACAATGAAATCAAAGACGGATAAGCAATTTGAAATCGCATTTTTCTTTATAAAAATTATTCAAAAGTTTTTAAATCCTCTTGTGAGAATATCCATTCTGGAGTTATGATATTTTCATTGGGAATACTTGGAATTTCATACCACGGACTTAATGTCTCATTATTAAAATTCTTCAAAATATGAATATCTTGAGCTGGCATATAGCTTTGAGCAAGCAGGAATATTTTCTTGTTGGTCAGAGAATCCATTGCTACATCTACCACCAAAACAGCATGTCCAGGAAAACCTCCCTGTATCAGAACATCTCCTATCTCAATATCTTGAATCTTTTTTGACTTTAGCTCTTTGCTCAGCGAAGCCGAACCTGCATACATAAAAACGTTATCCATGTATTTTAAAAAGTTGGAATAACTTGTATCTGCTTTAGCTTTCAAACTCCAACTGACTTTATTTCCTTTAATCGTTGGACGGTAGCCAGTTGCCCATTTTTGATATATAGCAGCATCTCCACTTGTGTAGTTGAATGAAATTTTGTCTTTTTGGTTTGTGTTGAGTAAATATTCAGCACGAAGACGCATTACAGCATCAGCACATTGTTGTAAATCTCGCTTTCCTACTGAAATATCAAGTACTCTATAATGCACTTGTTGGTAATTTTTATATTCTCCACTATATAACTTGACTGGAGAGCCTTTTGGCTTCAATAAAATATTGCGAAGATAGTATCCGAAAGAATCACTAGACTCCTGTTTTCTACTATATCCTTGTGGAACAGGAATTTGTCCGATTTTATCTATGGTTTTTGTTTTTGTAATACCCCCTTTTTCAGACGCTTTGACTTCTTTGATAGGAACAGTTTTCCTTTCAATAAAACTAAAAGCCACTATACCAACTAGAAATATAAAGACAATTAGACTGGCAAAAATTTTTAATGGTTTCATTCTATTTTCCTGATTATGATGCAGTTATCAATACGTTATATCACAAATAGCCAAAATCTACGCCATTATATCATATTTCATAAAGAAAAAATATGAAGAAAATTTTAGACCTCAAATCCTTTACGGTCTGCGCTTCTATATTTGTAATATAATAAGAAGATAAAGAGACAAAATTTATCTAATTATCTTAACTACAACATCTTATCAACAATAAATATTTAGAAGTATGAGCAAGTTACAAAGAATCGCAAAAGCCATTGAACGTGAAGCAGATTACCGTAAAGAACGTGTACTTTTATTTTGGAAGAAAAAATATAAAAATATGTGTATTGGTGTTACAGCCAATCCAGTGGCTACAAAAAGAGAATTAGGAAAGCCAAAAACGTGGATTTGTTGGGAGGCTACAACAGAAGAAGAAGCACAAAAAATTGCTAACTATTTTGAAAAAAAAGGAATGCGTTGGGAATATAAAGAACCACAACAATCAGTTTGGAAAGCTTTGTATGTATATGTTATATAAAAAAATCATAAGACAATCACCTACAAAAATAAAATCACCAAATTTATCTATTTATCACTTTCTAAAGTCTTCTATTTTCTCTTGATAAGAGTTAAATGGAAGGCTTTTTTTATTAAGAACAGATAAACGGAAATTTTTCAAGCATTAAATACTATTAAATCAGAGTTAAAATAGAGTAAAAGCGTTTCGTTTGTTACCTTTGCACCGTCTTTTCGATGTATTTTTACAGCGTTGTTTAGTTATATATGACAGTACGCTTTCTTCTTCGAATTATTTATAAAAGTTTTATGCGTTTTAGAATTTTATTTATTTTCTGTTTTACGATTAGTTTATTTTCTGGTTTTTCAGCAGTTGCTCAAGACATCAAACCTCTGACTATTTCATTAGATAGTTTGAACAAACTCAATGCACTAAAACAGCAAACTGCCTTAGATTCCTTAGAAAAAGCTGAAGAAGCTGACACGCTAGGTCGTCCTGCTGCTAGTGGAGATTTTACAGCTATTGTAAAATATTCAGCAACAGATTCGATAAAATATGACTTCAAAACACAGAGCATAACACTTTACAACAAAGCTGAAATAGACTATACTAATATCAATCTTAAATCAAATAGAATTGCTTTAGATTGGAACACCAATGAACTAACAGCAACAGGTTTGGAAGATTCTTTGGGAAAGCTGACCGAAACACCTGTTTTCAAACAGGGCGACGATGAATATAAAGCAAAAAAAATAAGATATAATTTTGTAAGCGAAAGAGCCGTAGTAAGTGAGATTGTAAAGAAAGAAGGCGAAGGTTTTTTATTGCTAGAGAAAGGAAAACGTGATGCAGAAGGAAATTTGAATGGTGTGGAAGGCTCATATACTACTTGCCAAAACACTTCGCATCCACACTTTCGCATTCGCTCAAAAAAATTAAAAGTAATAGAAAACAAA
Source organism: Bernardetia sp. (assembly GCF_020630935.1). Classification (NCBI taxonomy): domain Bacteria; kingdom Pseudomonadati; phylum Bacteroidota; class Cytophagia; order Cytophagales; family Bernardetiaceae; genus Bernardetia; species Bernardetia sp. The sequence goes on along the minus strand of NZ_JAHDIG010000027.1, from coordinate 4,380 downwards.
CAAATTGTTTCAGGACCTTTTCAGTTAGAGATTATGGATATTCCAACTCCTGTTGGATTTCCTTTCGGAATTTTGCCTGTTCCCAAAACTCGTACTTCTGGAATTATTGTTCCTAGTTATGGAGAAACTCAAGAACGTGGTTTTTTTCTTAGAGATGGAGGATATTATTGGGCTATAAGCGACCACATAGACCTTACTTTTTTAGGCGAAGCTTACTCAAAAGGGGTTTATGGTGCATCTGTGCGTAGCCGATACAAAAAACGATATTATTATGATGGTAATTTCGACTTTAGAATGAATACTATCAGAGCCGAAGAAAGAGGAATTGACGAGAGTACTAGCAATGATTTTCGCCTTACGTGGTCGCATACACCAAAGTCAAGAGGTTCGTCTTCATTTTCAGCTAATGTAAATATCATGACCTCACAATTTAATGAGCGAAATTCCTTCAATCCAAACGACTATACACAGGCTTCTGTCAATTCAGGGGTTAATTATAGCAAAACATTTACAGGAACGCCTTTTGTTTTTTCTGGAAGTCTTCGCCACAACCAAAACTTACAATCTAAGATAACCAATGTTTCATCTCAAGCCAATTTGAGCATGAATCGTATTTTTCCACTTCGAAAATTAGTCAAAAACTCTCAATCACCACTTGCTCAACTCGGACTTTCTTATCGTTTAGATGGACAAGCAGAAGTTTCAAACCTTCTTCAAAGTAGTATCAAAGGAAATTTTAAAGTTCCTTCCGACCAAAGAAGCACTAACGACACACTTGCCTTCGATTTTGCCAATGTCCCAGAAATACTTGACAATTTAAAATGGGGATTTAAACATGCTATTCCTCTTTCTACTTCGGTTACTTTTTTGCGTTATTTCAAGATGAACCCTAGTGCTAATTTCAATCAAGTATTTTATGGTAGCAAAAACTCGTATGAGTGGATTCAAAAAGATACTGTCCGAACTACTACAGAACAGGGCTTTTCACATTTTTATTCTTACAATGCTTCAATAGACTTTACAACTACTTTCTACTCTACTTTTTTATTTAAAAGTCAGAAATTTAAGGCGTTGCGTCATACAATGATTCCGACTATCTCCCTAAGCTATCAACCCGACTTTAGCGACCCTCGTTTTGGTTTTTATCAAGAGGTACAGATAAGCGAAGATGGCACAACACAGCGTATCCCTCGTATGAATGGCATTTATGGTTCGCCTTCTGCTGGAGAGTCTGGAACAGTTTCTTTTTCTCTTAGAAATACATTAGAAGCAAAAGTAGAAAACAAAGAAGGAAAAGATGAGAAACTAAAAATCTTAGATAGTTTTGACTTTTCTACAGCCTATAATTTAGCAGCTGACTCCTTCAATTTGAGCAACATTGGTGCAAACATGAGAACTTCTCTTTTCAAAAATAAGATTGGAGTAAATATCAGAGCTTCCATAGACCCTTATCAGTACGATGTTTTAGTAAGAGACTCTCTTACAGGAGAAGTTAGTCAGCAACGCAGAATAAATAGATTTGCTTGGCAAGAAGGTTTGAGTATCGGAACGCTCAATACACTAGGTATTTCATTAAATACTTCACTTTCAGCAGACGGATTTAAAAGTGATAATGAAGATGAGGCAAGTAATGAAGCTATTTCTCAAGCCGATTTGGATTTTATTAATCAGAACAGAAACCTCTATGTAGATTTTGATGTGCCTTGGTCAATCAGTCTTTCCTACAACTGGAATTACAGACAAACAGGGCTAATAAAAGGAGATGCTAGTCAAAACTTGTCTTTTAATGGTGATGTTAATGTTACACCTAGATGGAAAGTGAGCTATAATGCAAGTTATGACTTAGAGCTAAATGAAATTTCGGATGCTACTTTCAACATTCATAGAGATTTACATTGTTGGGAATTGCGTGTCAGTTGGACACCAGTAGGCTTTCGTCGTGGTTATACCTTAGATTTACGTGTAAAATCAACACTTCTACAAGACTTGAAACTCAACCGTAGAAATAACTGGAGAGATAGAAGATAAAATCAGATATACGACCAAAATCCCTTTTTGTTTTATAGCAAAAAAATACCCTTTACATTTCGTTGCGCTGCAACTCTCAAATAAACTATCATAATCCACTCTACAAATAGGATGTTGCGCTGCAACTTTTTCTATGCTTTTTTTACAAAAAACACATTTTTATTAGCTTTCAGCTTAAAGTAGCTGACATTTCTACCTTTATACAATACAAGTTGCAGAGCAACGTTCTGGTTGGTAGAATAAAAAAGCACAAAAAATAGAGTTGCAGCGCAACGAAATATTGAATGTTTTATAAACAGGGAAATTTGTCGTACACCCATAAAATCTGTTCAACAAGCTATAAAAACACTATTTTTGCTTTACCTCAACATTTAAAAAATGAGCCATTTTTTCTGCATTTTGTTTTAGTCGTATAGCCTTTTCAGTGGGTGGATTCGAAGAAAGTTCGGCAGATGTAATTATCATAATTGTCTTGTGATTGGAAAGCTCCAAATGCAGTCCTGCTTGATAATCAAAGGTAGGATGTTCTACTTTTTTGAGTAGCAATATATTTTTAATTTCTGATAAATTTCCTTGTTTATTTTGTTTTAGAGGCGAAGAATATTTAACAAAGTATTGATTTTTATTCTTATCAAAAATATAATTCGTATTCCCTACAAAAAAACCTAAAGCCAAAAGAATTAGAATAACTATCCCTGTCGGAATCAAAATGATAGCAGACAAAACGCCAAAATACCTTTCTGTTGTTTTGAAAGAAGTTTGGTTTCTTTGTTGCAAAAAGCGATTAAACTCTTCTGTAAAGCTAGAGCTAAAACCCACCTGTCTTTTGCCACTTAATAATTTTATTTGTTCGCCATTATTCAAAATCAAGATAGGATTTTCATAATTATACTTTTGGCTTCTCATTTTCGAACTACTACTTCCTAAATCTATTTTTCTAATAGAAGATAGACGAAACTCTTTTGTTTTGAAACCACTAAAAAACCTAAAATGACTTGTTTTGAGTGTATCTTTTGAAAGATTAGCCTCTAAAGAAATGTGTTCGTAAGCAAAGGCAAGAACGACCATAAAAGCAAGTGCTACAAAAAAGGCAACTACTAAAAAATTTTTGGCATAGTTGATAGAAAGCTCTAAAATTTCTGAGCTATTTTGGGTGAGTTTTAGCATAACATCAAAATAATTTAGTTAGTTTCCACAAAATTAGTTTCTAACTGTTTTCCTTTCGGATATTTGATAGTGTATTCCAATTTAAAGGTCTTAGAATCAGAAGCAGAAAGTTCTGTATTCCAAATGACTTGCCCTGTTCGGCTATTGAGTTGCCCTCCACTTAGATTTTCTGTTTCGACTTCAATTCGGCTATCCATAGAAAGAGGAATTTGGTCTATTACTTTTACATTTACTTTGCGACTCAAATTATTTTTAACAATAACTTCGTAAGCCTTTGCTTCTTTTACATTTGAACCAATAAATTTACGTTTGTTTTTGTCTTTAAGTGTGATTTTTTCAGCTACAATTCGGCTATCCTTTCCTAAAGAGACAGCTAATGTATCTCCAGAATCTTGTGTATCAAGATAGCTCTTGCCCACAAATTTATTTTCAAAATAAATATTGACATCTCCCGAAACAAGTTGATATTGCTGCCAGTCAGAAAGATTTGCCATTAGGAAACCTTCCTTTTGCTTTCCTGCAAAAACAGTGTACTGATAATCTGTATCTACATCGATATTGGAAACTTCTACCAGTTGTTTTCTGCCATCAGAGAGAATTGTATAAGGCAGTTTTATTTCAAATTCGGAAGCTAAAGCCGTCTCCTTAACCGTAGTATTATCAGCAATAGACTCTGCTTTTGCTTCTTCTAACTCATCATCATCTCCCCAATCTCCATCGTCCCAACTAGCATCTTCTTCTACACTTTCTTTTTTTTTATAGGATGATTGAACTCCAGCAGCATATCCAGCCATTGCAATAGGCTGATAAATTTTCAAGTGTTGAGCATAAAATTCAGGTATCTCAGTACTTTGAGTTGGGTCTGCTGTAGAAAGGGTTAATTTTATGTCTTTCCAGTCTATGCCTGTTGTTTGATTGACATGCGCTCTATATGAAATTTGCATAGGTTTACCTACTTCTTCTGCTCTAAAATCATAAATTGGATTCCAATATACATTTGTAACCAAGTATTGTAATACAAAATCTACGCTTACATTGGATTTTGCTTCCAAACTAACAATTACTTCTCCAGAAGGAACATCTACAGTTAGGTCATTAGAATAGGTACTTTTATTGAGCATACGAGACAAATCTTTTTGCAGTCGTCTTATTAAATTGTCATTTTCTTGTTGTTTTTCTTTTACC